>CAYQCZ010000531.1:0-3129 GCA_964415955.1 uncultured Verrucomicrobiota bacterium
GGATGGCAAATAACTCAGGGGCTGAAATGGAAGTCCCCCGCGCCTCCCATACTTTGAAAACGCCCGCATCCCCGGCATCCAGGCCCCAATCCGTTTGCATCTGTCGATTCGGCATTCCCATGCCCCAAACCAGCTTTGCCCTTTGATCTTTGTGCGTCAGCAGAGTTCACTGCCGCCGTGAACGGACGCAGTGACGCAGGCATCGCCACGGGTTTGCTTCTGGCCATCCTGTTCTGGGGGGCGAACAACGTGGCGGTGAAGTATCTCGTGCAACATTGGCCGCCGGTCTGGATCGGCAGCAGCCGCATGCTGTGCGTGGGATTGCTCCTTTTCGGCCTGCAACGATGGACCCGCTGGGGAGGAAAACCGGCACCGATCAGCCCCGAACTCAATCGCTCCTTGTGGCGGCGGGGCAGCCTGATTCTCGCGGTTTACATCGTGATCTACACGCTGGCGATGCTGTTCACCTCGCCCGCACACGTGGCGTTGTATTTCGGCACGGCTCCAGTGTGGGCGCTGTTTCTGGAAGGCCGTCCGCAGGCCAGTTGGGAGTCCGCCCGGCGCTTCGGTGCCGCCGCCCTCGCCTGTGCGGGCATCGCCGTGTTGTTCTGGCCCAAGCTCCATGCCGGACATGCGGACTGGCGCGGCGACCTGCTGGCGCTCGCAGGCTGTGTGATCTGGGTGTTTCACACGCGGGAATGCAAACGGCTGGGCGAACACCTCTCCAGCCGCGAGGTCACTGCGCATACCATGTGGCGCGCAGGCATCTGGCTTTCGCCCGTGGCCGGATTCGAGCTGGCCACACGCGGTGTCGCCATTCGTGCGGACCTGCTGGGCGTGCAACTCTTCTCCATCGTGTTCAGCGGCACGCTGGCATTCATCCTCTACAACCACGCCCTGCGCCACTGGCCCACCAGCCGGGTCTTCCTCTTCGGCAACCTCATCCCCGCCGCCACCATGGTCTGGGCATGGCTGCTCCTGAAGGAACCCGTCACCGCCACGTTCTGGGTGGCCATGCTGCTGGTGGTCGCAGGCGTGGTGCTGGGCCAGAAAATCGAACTGCGCATCCTCGGCAATCGCTGGTTGCCATCGGAATAGTTCGCCGCCATTTTTCCAGCGTATGGACGTCCAGAACCTTGATGCCACGCCCGCCTTCACCACCAAGGACGGCTCGGAAATCCGCGAACTGCTGGCCTGGCGCAACTCCGCCATCCGCAACCAGTCGCTGGCCGAGGCGCGCGTGCCCGTAGGCGGCAGCACGATGGAACACTACCACGCGAAGACGGAGGAAATTTACTACATCACCCACGGCACCGGCCGCATGCGCATCGAAGGCGAGGAACGCGAGGTGAAACCCGGTGACGCCATTGCCATTCCGCCCGGGAAGAAGCACAAGCTGTTCAACACCGGCCAAGAAACCCTGCGCCTGCTTTGCTGCTGCGCGCCGTGTTACGAGCACAGCGACACGTTTATTACGGAGTCATCATAACGGATGCGAAGCGAACTACATTCTCCGCAGGAGTCGATCGTCCATCTCAAGATTCTCAACACAAGCAAGCGATTCAGGGCGGCACTGGAGTGCGTCTCCAAGACAGAGAACGATTTGATCGAAGGCTTTCCCTCGGGCAGGTGCGGCGAAGCCTGCGACTTGCTGTCTGAATGTCTCCGTGAAATGGGATTCACTGAGATATCATACCTGCTTGGTGTCCGCGCCAAGAAGCCAGGGCACGGCGTGCAGTCTCACGCTTGGCTAGAAGTTCACGGATTCATAGTAGACATCACCTTAGATCAGTTTGAATCTTCAAACCCCGGGACGTTCGTGGCAAAAGATTCTGTCTTCCACTCCTCGTTCGAAATCATCGACCAATGCATTCCTGGATTTAAACAACATCAGAAAACATCCTCTGCCGAGTATGCCTCTACCTACGACACAGCAATGAAGATTTTCCGAAACTTATAAATCAAGCCCGACCCGGATTCCTCGATTACGCGGACGATAAGCAGCAAAGACCCATAGTCCTGTCTGGTTTTCCCCTTTCGCCAAAGACTTCATCACGCTAATTTACCGCTGTGAAAACGCTCTTCGACTACCATGTGGTCTGCCACCGCGATGACAACGGGAGTTACGTTGCCTACGTCCCGGCCATTGAGGGCTGTCATGCGATCGGTGCCACGCCGCAGGAGGCGCAACAGGAGCTTCACAGTGTTTTTGACATGATTGTCGAAGAGTTTGCCGAGCGCGGGCAGCCTCTGCCCGAAGACGTGGAACTCACTGTCTCCCATGCCCGCTAAGGCCAGGGAGTTGATGCGCGCAGCCACCACACTGGGCTTTGTGCAGACCCGGCAAAAGGGCAGTCACGCACGCTGGCAGCACAAGGACGGCCGTGCGACGACCATCCCAATCCATCCCGGCACCGAGATTGGCGGCTGGTTGTATCGTGAAATCCTTAGAGCCTGTCTGGAAATGGCAAGGGGCGCTGTTTTCGAGGAAAGGTGCGGATGGCGAGGCGCGAGGAGGGAGCATCCCCTTCATGGGGCTGCGACTGACGAGCAACAAAGCCAGACGGCCTTTGGCTCGAAAACCCTCCGGGCGGCGGTTCTTTTGTCCGTGGCCTGCGTTGGCTCACCCCTTGCAGCCCGCTGCGGGGATGCGCAGGGCTCGCCGCCTTGGCCACAGCCAAAATCCCCAGCCGCAACGCCCCTTGCCATTTTCAGACAGGCTCTTAAACAGCTTGGCATCTCCGAGAACGAGTTCCGCAAGCTTCGTTGAATCCCATGAAAATCCGTCTCTTCATCAAACCCTACTGCGGCTGGTGCGGCCGGGCCATGGACTGGCTCGATGATCGCGGCGTCGATTACGAGGTGCTCGACGTGATCGCCGATGACAAGGCCTACGACGAGATGCACAAGCTTTCCGGCCAGACGCTCGCCCCGGTGATTGAAGTCGATGGCAAGGTGCTGGCAGACTTCGGCCCGTCCGAGCTGGCGTCGTGGTGGCGCAAGCAGGGCTTTGAATGATGCACATGCCGACTTTGGAACCACCTCCGGCCCCCAGACCGCGCCTGCCCGAATGGCTTCGGCTGACCCTGCCCACCAGCAGCGCGTTCACCAAGACGCGCAACCTGCTCA
>CAYQCZ010000532.1:0-3129 GCA_964415955.1 uncultured Verrucomicrobiota bacterium
TGAAGCGAGAAGGCAGGGTTTGAATTCATGGTCATCGTTGTCTGAAATGCGTTTTTTCCACGAGGCGGCCACAGCCGTGTCACCGATCAATGGAACTGGGGCAGGCTTTGGCCAACGAGCGGTTCATTCAAGCCGGAAATGAGATGGCTGCATTTGCCGTTTTCATCCGGAACATGAACGGCTACTGTCCGGGCATGGGTCTGGCGCGCATTCTCATCGATGGTTACAGCCTGCTGCACGGCTGGCCGGACCTTGCGCCCGGATCACCCCGCCACTCCGCCGCCGCACGGGATGAACTGATCCATGTGCTCACCCAGTATCAGGACACCGTGGGCACGCCCATCACGGTGTTCTTCGATGGGGCGCGCGCACCATCAGGCACGCCCAAACACAACGACACCGGCACCGTGGAGGTGCTTTTCTCCAAGGCCGGCAAGACCGCCGATGACCTGATCGAGCGCACCGCCTATCGCCTGCTCCCCTACGGTGGCGTGCTGGTGGTGACCAATGACCGCGCGGAACGCGACGTGGTGCTGGGCTTCGGCGGCCTGGCCTCCAGTTGCGAGAACTTCATCCGGGACGTCGAAGCCCGCCTCGGCCAGCTGGAGAAGGATGTGGCCACCTACAACCGGCGCGAAAAGGCGCGTTTTTCCCAATCCCGTTGAGTCATGGCGCGCCGCTTTGTTTCCATCATCGCCTTGTGGCTGCTCGCCCTGCCGTTGACCGCGGCGGAACGGTCGCCCTACCCCGCTGACCCGACGGAGTTCCTCTTCGTCGTGGACGTGTCTTCCAACATGAAACGGGCCGCGCCCGCTGCACGCGCCGTGGTGGGCACGCTTCTGGCCAATGGCGCCCAGGGGCGGATGCGACGGGGGGATGTGTTCACCGTGTGGCTGGTGCAGGACACGGTGGTGACAAACGCCTTTCGGTCGGAGCGCTGGCTTCCGGAAATCGCCATGGCCCAGGCGGGCACGGTCACCAAGGCGCTGGAACAGGTCAAACTCACCGGCAAACCGGCGCAGGACGACGCCGTGGCGGCGGTCATGGAAAGGGCAGGACAACGCCGGGTGATGTATGTGTTCCTGATATCCGACGGCAGCGAGGTGCTTTACGGAACGCCGTTCGATCTGCCCGTGAGCACGATTTACATGACACATCGGAAGGACATGGCGGCCAGGCGGGCGCCCTTCGTCACCACCCTGCTGGCCCACAAGGGAACTTTCACCGCCTGGTCTGTGGACGCCGCCGGCGCGGCACTGAGAATCCCTGAACTGCCACCCGAGCCGCCACAAAAGGAATCCGCTCCGCCGGAACCGGCAAAACCCGCCGGTGCAACCAAACCTTCCACAACGCCACCGGCACCACCCGCTTCCAAACCGGCACCGGAACAAACGCAGCCGCCCAGGACTGCAGGAGCAACGACGCCAACACCACCCACGCCCCGGCCCGTTGCAACACCACCCGCGCCCACACCAAAACCAGAGGTGGCCGTGCCCGCACCAACCCCCGGCAGGACAGGCACTCCCCAACCTGCCGCGCCCGCATCACCCTCCCCTGCGCCACAGCCCGGCCCGGTGACTTCCAAAACACCGCCGCCCGTCAACGTGACGGTTGCAGCCACACCCGCACCAGCACCGAAGCCGGCCACGTCGCCGGCTCCCAAACAAACACCTGTCGCCGCCGCACCAAAAGCCGTTGCGCCACCCGCTGCGCCTCCTGCCACACCGAAGGCCGACGGGGGCCCTGCCGGGCTCATCAATCCCAAGCCTCCTGTCACGGTGGTGAACGCACAAACCAATGCGCCGGTGACCGCCCCGCCCGTGCCGAAGCCCGGGATCACACCGTCGCCTCCCGTTGCTGCTTCCAACATTGCGAAACAACCACCAGCGCTTCCTGCACGTCCGGCAACAGACAAGGTCGCACTGAGCAAACCCATCACCGCACCGCCCATTGGCGACGGGCTGGAGTTCACCTCGCAGGGCACGGTGGTCGATGTCCCGGTCACAAAACCTCCCGCACCGGAGCCAGAAGCCGGCGCGAAAACTGAAGACGGCGCTGAAAAGCCTGCCCTGCCGTCCGCCGGCAGAACACCTGCGCCCGTCGCCCCGGCATCCGAGGCTGAGACGGGTTCGCCCGGTCATGATTCACCCGCACCATCGGCAGCCATGCCGCCTCCACCCGTTGCCCCCAGACCCGTGGCGGTGGTTGCACCAGCCCCGGCCACCTCAGCCTGGGCTTACCTCACGTTTGGCGTGGCATTGCTGGGTGGAGCCGTCATCATGGGGTATCTCCTGTTGCGACGTCAGAACGCAGGTTCCGGTGCGAGCCTGATCTCGGAGTCGTTCGACAGGGAACAGCGTTCGCAACGCACAAAGCCAAAGGACCACTGAGAAAAACCATCACGGAGGACAGACGACCATGGGCCATCACACAACGCAATACATGCAGTCCGCCACGGCAGATCACCCCGTGGAAATCGGCACGCTCGTCAACTACGTCCTGCTGGACTCGATCGAGGCTGGCGCGAGTGACATCCACATCGAGCCGTGGGAAGGCGCACTCGTGGTGCGCATCCGTGTCAACGGCGCCCTGCGCATCCTGGATTACCTCCCGCTGGACCTGGCCGAAAAGATTTCCGGCCGCGTGAAGGTCATGGCCGACCTGCCCTCGTTTGAGAAGGGCGTGCCCATGGACGGACGCGCGCCCACGCCGCCCGAGTTCGGCGGTGTCACCTTGCGTGTCTCCATCATGCCGCTGACCAAGGGCGAGAAGATCGTCATGCGCATCTTTGACCCGCGCAAACGGAAGTTTGATCTCAAGGCGCTGGGGTTCGAGGACTCGACACTGGACGAATATCTGGAACTGCTCCAGAAGCCCAGTGGATTGATCCTGCTCAACGGCCCCACCGGCTCGGGCAAGACAACCGCCATCTACGCGTCCCTGTATTACCTGACCCAGAAACACGGCGCGGCCATCAGCATCAGCACCGTGGAGGATCCCGTGGAGGCACCGCTGGCCATGATCAGCCAGTCACAGTTGAATCCGGCGCAGAATTTCACCTATCCGCTCGCACTGCGATCGCTGCTGCGCCAGGACCCCGAAGCCATCATGATCGGTGAGATCCGCGAT
>CAYQCZ010000533.1:0-3118 GCA_964415955.1 uncultured Verrucomicrobiota bacterium
CCAACCAGCTTTCCGGCGGCCAGCAGCAACGCGTCGCCATCGCCCGCGCACTGGTGAACGATCCGGCGTTGATTCTTGCCGACGAACCCACGGGCAATCTCGACAGCAAAACCAGCATCGAGATCATGGGCGTCTTTCAGAAGCTCAACGACGAGGGCATCACCATTGTGATGGTCACGCACGAGATGGACATCGCCCGTTACACCAGGCGCAACGTCGTGATGCGCGACGGTCGCGTGGTCACGGACAAACAGGTTGAAAAGCGCCTCAAGGCCGAGGAGGAACTGGAAAAACTGCGCCTCGAAGCGGAGGCCATTCAGATGATACCCGCATGAGATTCCTTGCCGCCATCCGGATCGCCTTTCGTGCGCTCATGCGGAACAAAATGCGCGCCGTGCTCACCATGCTGGGCGTGATCTTTGGCGTGGGCGCGGTCATCACCACGGTCAGCCTGGGCGACGGCGCGCGCGTGATGGTGCAGCAGCAGATCGCCACCATGGGCGAGAATGTCATGCTGATCTTTGCCGGTGATTTCCGGCGGGGCGGCGTGAGCTTTGGCATGGGCAGCTCCTCCACGCTGACGCTGGACGACATGGAAGCCATCCGCCGCGAAGTGCCCGGCGTGCGCAACATCAGTCCGGAGGTGCGCACCTCGCGGCAGGTCATTGCCAGCGGGGCCAACACCTCCACCAGCGTGATCGGCGCCAATGCGGAGTATTTCGCCATCCGGTCATGGAAGCTCAAGGACGGGGAGTTTTTCAGCGAACAGGACATTGCCAGCTCGGCCAAGGTGGCGGTGATCGGTTCCACCGCCTCCGAAAAACTGTTCGCCGGCGACACCGCCGTGGGCCAGATCGTGCGCGTGGGCAACATCCCCTTTGTCATCGTGGGCGAACTGCAGGCCAAGGGCAGCTCGCCAGGCAGCGGCATCGACTATGACGACTGCCTGATCGCCCCTTACACGACCGTGATGAAGCGCCTGCTCAATGTCACCACGTTGCGCGGCATCAATGTGCAGTGCGAGAGCATGGACATCATGCCCGTGGTGCAGGAGCGCATCGGCGAACTGCTGCGCCAGCAGCACCGCATCGCGCCGGGCCGCGAGGATGACTTCACCATCCGCTCGCAGGACGAGCTGGCCAGTGCCATGAGCCAGACGCAGGAAACGATGCAATACCTGCTGGGCGGCGTGGCGATCGTATCGCTGCTCGTCGGCGGCATCGGCATCATGAACATCATGCTGGTGAGCGTGACCGAACGCACCCGCGAGATCGGCATCCGCATGGCTTTGGGGGCACGACCGCGGGACGTGTTGATGCAGTTCCTGATCGAGGCCGTGGCGTTGAGCTGCACGGGTGGCGCACTGGGCATCGCTGCGGGCATGGTGGCTTCCAAGCTTCTGACGCAGGTCAAGAACTGGCCCACGCTGACATCGCCGGAGGCGATGATCATCGCGTTCCTCTTCAGCGCCGCCGTGGGAATTTTCTTCGGCTTCTATCCCGCCCGCAAGGCCGCCCAGCTCGATCCAATCGATGCGTTGAGGTATGAGTAGGCGACGGACTACTGCGGGATGATCACGATCTTGTAGAACCGGCGCAGATGGCCCGGTGCTCCGGTGTCCGTCACACTGACCGGGTTGCCGTTGAACGTCCCGCTCTGGATGACCGTGGTCCAGTTGATCAGATCCGTGGAGGCCCGCACCTCCCACGCGCTTCCGTTGGGGCCGTTGATGGTGAACTGGAACTGGCCGTTCACCAGCCTTGAGGGTGCGCTGAGCTGGAGCGGGTTTGCCTGGTTCAGATTCAACACCACGCTGCCGGATGCGCCGTTCCAGCCGTCCACGGCGATCTGATACGTCGTTCCTGCCTGCGCGAAGAACTGCACCACGCTGGTGTGGTTGGCGCCGCCCTCGTCGTCGTTGGTCAGCATCTGAAGCGTGGCCAGTGAGCTGCCCGTGTAAACCGCCAGCACCGTGTCGAAGCTGCTCCCTGCGGTGGTGATGGTCGCAAGTCCCGTGTGCGGTGCGGTCCACGTCCACCACAGACTTCTGGCTGCAGCCTGCCAGTGGGCGGGCTCATTTGGCTCGGCGGTTGCACCCACGGAGCTGGCCGTCATCTGGGCGGAGGTCCCGCTGATCGTGATGCGTCCAGCGAAGTTGTCATTCGCGGCGGGAAGCTGCTGGGACAAGTTGAGCACGACGTTGCCCGATTCGCCCCCGTAGCCATCGACCGCAATCAGATATGTGGTGCCAGCGATGGCGCTGAATTGCAGGCTGCTGGTTCTGTTGCCGCCATTGTCATCATCGCTGTTGATCAGTGACAGGCTGTCCACTGCCGTCCCGGTATAAACTGCCAGTATGGTGTCGAAGCTGCTTCCGATGGTTGTGATCGTGACTGGCCCGGAGCTGGAAGGCGTCCACGACCACCAGAGCGATTTTCCACCGAAATTCCCTGCATGACTGGGTTCGCCGGTTTCCTTGGTGGCCATGGCGTTGTTTGCATTCCGCGTGATGCTGGTGCCCGAGATGACCTCGGCATCGGCAAAGTTGTCATTGGCCAGCCGGAAGGTCGCGGTGACGGATTTGCTGGTGTTCATCGTGATGTTGATGGGGTTCTGCGTGCCGGTGAGGTCACCGCTCCAGCCGATGAACGCCAGACCTGAGTTGGGCGTGGCCGTGAGCTGCACCTGCTGACCGACATTGAAGTATTCCCCCTCGGGCGACACGGCCACCACACCGCCCGTGGCGGTGAGATTCAGCGTCGGGAAATAGGAGGCCGGGTTGTTCGGATCCGTTCCGGCAAGATACTCGAGACGGTTGGGCATGCCGTCCTCATCGGGATCGGAATTGCCGTCGTATAGGTAGGTGTAGCCGAAATGTTCGATCTCCCATGCGTCTGGCAGGCCGTCCTCGTCGCCATCCTCATTGGCGGGATTGCGTCCATCCATGTTGAGCGTGAAGGCCGCGGCCTGCGCAGAAGTGTTTGTGACGTGGAGATAGAAAGACTGCCCCGACCCCCAAGGCCAGTTGCCGTTGTTGAAACCAAAGAACTGGTTCAGCGAGGAATCTGCGACCGCCTCATACGGGTAATATGCGCTGGCGCTCCTCCACAGCGGGGTT
>CAYQCZ010000534.1:0-3109 GCA_964415955.1 uncultured Verrucomicrobiota bacterium
GGTTCTGCTGCGGGGCATTGCCTGGGCGGGCAAGCGGTCGAATCTGGACGAGTTTTGCACAAAGGACGAATTGAACACGCTGTTGTATCCCGAGGGAGGTCCTTCAAGACCTGTGGACACGATCAGCCAGCTTCAAATGCATCCTGACTTCAAATTGTCCGTGGTGGCCAGCGAACCGCTGATCAACAAGGTCATGAACATCGACTGGGACGCCCGGGGACGCCTTTGGGTGGCCGAGACGCCCGAGTATCCGGACGGACGCTGGGCCAACGACAAGAGCGACTTGGTGCAGCGCGTGGTGCCGGATGCCAAGGTCAACGCCGAGGGTCGCTTCGAACGGCCCGCCCATGACAAGATTTCCATTCTGACCGACACGGATGGCGACGGTGTGATGGACAAGAAGCAGATTTTTTATGAGGGCCTCGAACTCGTCACCAGCCTGGTGTTGCACAAGGACGGCTGCATTGTCTCGCAGGCACCGGACATCTTGTGGTTGCGCGACACCAACGGTGACGGCAAGGCGGACAAGGTCGAGAAGCTCTACACCAATCTCGGCACGCGCGATACACACGCGGTCCTGAACAACCTGCGCTGGGGCTTCGACGGCTGGATTTACGGCACGCACGGTTACAGCGCCAGCCAGCAGGTCACGAGCGGCGACGGGAAAAAGAACTTTGGCACCATTGGTTCCGGCGTGGTCCGCTTCAAGCCCGACGGCAGCGCCATCGAGCAGTTTTCCTCGAAGGGGGGAAACACCTGGGGCCTTCAAGTCTCCTGGGACAACGAGGTCTTCTGGACCCAGCCCACCAGCGGCGATCTGTTGATGCATTCCGTCCTCAGCGAGAGCCAGCTTTCACTCGGCCGTGTGAAGGGGTTGACCAGTTTCAATGTGGTGTCCAGGAGCCTCGAGGTGTTTCCGCCGATTCCCTACGACCAGCTTCCTTACGTGCAGATCGACTGGGTGGGGCGTTTCACCGCGGCGGCTGGCACGGTGATTTATGACGGCGGCGCGTGGCCCGCACCGTGGAACTACAACTACTTCTGCACTGAGCCGACCATAAACATCGTCCACCACCAGGTGGTGAAACCCGCCGGAGTCAGTTACACCGCGCAACGCCAGCAGGGCCGTGAAACGGCGGAATTCATCGGCGGCAAGGACTACTGGTTCCGTCCCATCGACGTGCGCGTCGGGCCGGATGGTGCCGTCTATGTCATCGATTTCTACAACCAGGCCGTGATCCACAACGACACGCGCGGGCCGAAACATGGTCCCCGCAATGCCGCCATCCGCCCGGATCGCGACCACTATTACGGGCGCATTTATCGCCTGGATCACAAGCAATCCAAACCGGTCGCCGTGCCCGATCTTGCCAAGGCTGCGTCTGCCGATCTTGTCAAAGCACTGGAAACGCCAAACCGCCACACGCGCATGAACGCCCTGCGGTTGCTTGTCGAAGGCGGTGGCAACGGTGCCATACCGGCCCTCAAGCAGTTGGTCGCCTCGCAGAAATCTCCTGAGGCACGTGTCGCCGCATTGTGGACTCTGGCGCAGTTGGGCCATGTGGATGACGCCACGCTTTCCGCTGCGACTGGTGACACGCACACCGCCATCCGCAAGAATGCCATGAAGGTGGCGGCCACACGTCCGGTTTCGTCCGGCACACGACAGGCCGCGCTCAAGGCCCTGAATGACGCGGATGCGTCCGTGCGGCTTGAGGCGTTGAACGCGCTCGCCGCAGGCGAACTGGATCGCGAAGCTGCCGAGGCCCTCGTGGGTGCATATCCCAAACTGGACAACGACTGGTCACGATCCGCCTTCCTCGCCGCGGCTTCGAAATCTCCCGCCGCCATGCTCGATGCCGCACTGGCCGGTGCCGCTGTGAACAACCAGCTTGTGGGCGAGCTCACCGGACTGCTGGTCAATGCACAGAATGCCGCCGAAGCGGCCAAGCTGGTGGTGGCCATGGCGGCAAAACCCGCCGCCCTGGACAACGCCAAACGGGCCGCGATCGAGAGCCTTGCCTCGGGGCTGCGCCCGGACGTGGTTCCGGCGTGGAACAGCGAACTTCAGTCCGCGCTTCAAAAGCTCCTGGCATCCTCGAATGCCGGACTCTCAGCCGCCGCGCTGCCACTGGCCGTTCGATGGGACAAGGGCGGCGCGCTTGCCGCGCAGGTGAAATCGGACATCGCATCGCTTTCAGCCAGACTCCAGGACGCCGGGACGCCGGATGACTTCCGCGCGCAGATCGCCGAATCACTGCTGAGCGTCCGCCACCTGGGCGGCGACATTGTTCCCGCTGTGTTGTCGGTGCTTGGATCGCCTGCTTCCACGTCGCTTCAATCCAAAGTCCTCGAAACCGCCGGCAGCTACCCTGATCAGGCCATCGGCGCGGGCATCGTGGCCGCCTTCGGAAAGTTGAACGGCGAGTTGCAGAACGCCGCCCTGAACCAGCTTCTCAAGCGCGGACCGTGGTCCATGGAACTGTTGAACGCACTTGATGCGGGCAAGGTGAATCCCGAGTCCCTGGGCCCGGCGAACATTCACCGCCTGCGCCTGCATCCCAGCGCGGAGGTGTCCAGACGCGCCAACGCGATCATCGACAAGCTGCGCGGACCTGCCGCCCGCGAAAAGGCCGAGATCGTTGCGAAGCTTCTGCCAGAAGTCTCCAAGCAGGGCGACATCGCCAAAGGCAAGGAGATATTCACCGCCACCTGCGCGTCCTGTCATCAAATCGGCGAACTCGGCACCATTGTAGGCCCTTCGCTTACCGGCATGGGGGCCCATGGCACCGTTGAGTTGCTCGGGCAGATCATCGACCCCAACAAGGAGGTGGACCTGGCGTATGTCGCGGTCAGCATCGAGACCAAGGATGGCGAAATCTACGACGGCATCGTGGCGCGCGAGAACAACCAGCTTGTGGCATTGCGGAACGCCGCCGGGGAAAAGGAAATCCTGAAGCGCGACATCTCCAACCGCCGCAACACGGGGCGTTCACTGATGCCGGAAGGTTTCGAATCACTGGGGGCCGAGGCATTGCGCGATCTGCTCACGTTCATCCGTGGCTCCGACACGCGGTTCCGTTTCATCGACCTGGCACCCGCGTTCACC
>CAYQCZ010000535.1:0-3106 GCA_964415955.1 uncultured Verrucomicrobiota bacterium
CACGCATCCCGGCAAGGCGGACCAGCCAGGCCGCGGCAACAAACAACCACGTCAACAGAATGATTTCCGGCATGCCCGAAAGCATCTGCATGGCTCCCACCACGGCAGCGCACAGCAGGGCGCGTCCCCCTTCACGAGTGGCGCGCTCCACCGTCAGCACGACCCACGGCATCCATCCGATGGCCACCGTGTAATGCGGCCATGGCAGCGAACTCAACGTCAGCCCGTTGCAGGCAAACAACAGCGCTGCAAAGGCCGCCGCAAAGGCATTTCCCGTCCATCTCCGGACCAGAAAGAACATGCCCATCCCGCCCAGCACCAGATGCGCAAAGCAGAACATGGGCAGAACCCATGTGAGCGGCAGCACCATGTAAAACAGCGCGGGCGGATACAACACCATGGGGCTCCACTGGGCCAGAAATGGAATCCCGCAATAGCTCAGCGGATTCCACAGCGGCACCTCGCCCCGCCAGAAGCTCTCCTTCCAGTGATAAGCGACCGGATACGAATACATGCCGAAGTCACGCAACACAAAGGTCTGCGTCCCTGCCACCACCCCGGGGAAGACCGCCACAAACACCAGCCCGAGCAACAGACAAACCCTCGCCGGCTTGAACCATTCGTCGTCGGCGTTCAGTTGTGCGCATCCAGTCGTCACCGCCCTCTCCTCCTCCCACAAAGCACGGCACCGCCGCAGCCGCACAATGTCAGCGCGGACAAACCAGCGCCCCACTCGAACAGCCCGTCACGGAACTCCAGATCAACACGATGACGCCCCTCCGGCACTTCAACGGCCTGAAACGCGTGATTGGCACGCATGACTCTTGCTGGAAACCCGTCCACTTCAGCCTTCCATCGCGGATGCCACGACTGTGCGATCACAATGAACATCGCATGGCTGGATTGGCATTCGATGGACACCCTGCCTGAGTGAAACTGCAGCATGTTCACAACGGCGTCCTCCGACCGTTCCGCAGTGACACTGTTTTTCAATTCCGCCGGCAGGATCACTTCCTCCAAGGGCTTGAACCCATCTGAGAACAAGAACTCCAGCGCATCGCCATTCTCTTTCCAGACTGGGTGCTGACCTGCCGTGACCCATGGCATCGGAGCAGGATTCACCACCCATTCCAGAGGGCTGTGATCTGCGCTTCTGTGGGTGACGCCGAGAAATGAAAGCAACGATCCGGACACCATCGTTTTGTCGTCGTAGATTCGCTCCTGCACCTGGTCTTCATGCGCCATGCGCAGGGTGGAGGAGCCGTTCACTTTGGGAATGCCATCCAGCACGTTCAGGTTCGACCACAAGGCCAGCCGCTTGGCGAGAAAATCCTGCCCGAGATCGGGAATCGTGCTGCGCAGCAGCAGTGTCTCCGCCTCCGGTGTGATGAACACCCGTCCGCGGCCGGGTGCTGGTGCCGGATCGAAGGATGCCTGCTGCGCGCCAAGTCCGACCGTCAGATGATCACGGGCAAGAGTTGGATTGATCAATGGGAGGTGCGTCTGCAAATCAAACCACACCAGCCCGGTCAAACCCAGCGCACACAGGGAGGCCTGACGACGGTTCGCCGCCCGGACTGCACCAACACCCACACCGAAGCACGCCGCCAGAAACACACCCCTGCCGGCTGCGGATTGCCAGGTGCGCGCCCATGAATCAAGCGGCAGCGGCTGTGCCCTGGCCAGCCAGAGGACCACCCCGGCTCCGGCAAAACCGAGAAGCGTGGTCACAGCCAGCTTTCGGACGCGACCGCGTGCCGGCGTGCCTGCACCGATCAGCCATTGAATCCCGAAACCCGCCAGCATGGGCAGTGCAAACGCAGTCATCACCACGAACTTCACAGGATACCGTGCCAGGCTGCCTGATGGGATCAGCGCCCGCAGCCACTTGTTGGGAAGGAAGGCATCCCCCATGGCCAGCAGCATCCCGGCCACCGCCACGACGGCCAGCGCGGTTGTCATGCGGCGTCGTGTGCTCCACACCCCAAGCATGGCCAGCATCAGCACCGGCAGGCCGCAGTAATAGGTGGTGAAGAAGTTCTGGCCGCTCTGAACCAGCGTGCCCTGATACGTCTCAAAATAGTGAAAGGCCGGAACGAGCAGGTTGCCCCAACCCCAGGCCGGCATGGCCCATTTCATGGACGACGCGGCTGACTGGCGCTGGGAATGGGCCAGCAGTTCAAAAAAGGGCAGCAACTGCGCGGCACTCAAACCGGTCACGATCAAAACCACGACACCCAGCCGCTTGAGTCTGGGCAGAATGTCCGCATGTCTTGAATTGTCCCCAAGTGCGACGGGTGCCACAAGACAACCACCGGCCAGCAGCCATGTGATCAGGGATATTTCAGGCACGCCGGAAAGCATCTGCATGGAGCCCACGGCGGCACAGACCACCATTTCCCTTCCACCTCCCGCAGCGAGCCGTTGCACAGCCAGCACCACCCAAGGCATCCAACCCAAGGCCACGGTGTAGTTCGGCCACATCAAGCTGGACTGGCTGACACCCCCGAAAACAAATGCCACCCCGGCAAGCGCAGGGCCTGCGCCTGCCCCCATCCAACGCCGGGCCAGAAACCACATCCCCGCACCACCCAGCAACATGTGAAGCATGCTGAAGGAACCCACCGACCATGGCATGGGCAGCAGGAGATACCACAGCGAACCGGGATAAAGGACCATCGTGCCCCATTGGGCAAGCAACGGCGCGCCGCAATTGCTCAAGGGATTCCAGAGCGGCACTTCACCGCTCCAAAACGCCTCGCGGTGGAAGTGAAGGAACGGATACCCCAGCACACCAAAGTCGCGGTGGAAAAAGCTTTGCGTGCCAGCAATCACTCCAGGGTGGGCGGCTGCCAGCAGACATGCGGTAACAAGCAGAAACCAACGGACTCTGAATGGGAATATCCGCTCCGGATGCATGAGGTATGCTGGGCTGTCAGGACGCTCTGTGTGTCAGGTGGGTGGTCCGCCCGTGTGTTTTTGCATGCGCGGATTCAAGCAAAGCCGCACCTCCGTGGCGATAAGAGCCTGTCTGAAAATGGCGAGGGGCGTTGCGGCTGGGGATTTTGTCTGTGGCCAAGGCGGCGAGCCCTGCGCATCCCCGCAG
>CAYQCZ010000536.1:0-3085 GCA_964415955.1 uncultured Verrucomicrobiota bacterium
CTTCGGGTCGAAGGCGTCCGGCGCCAGCAGCAGGATGCTCTGCTCCTGTTCAATGCCGCTGAGGTAGAACAGGTCCGAGTTCGGCACCATGATCGTGGTGCCGTCGGCATTGGTGGGCGGGATGTCGTTCGCATTGATGACTGCCAGCGAGTTGGGGCGCAGGCGCGCGGCCAGGCGGCGGCGGTTGTCAATGAACAGCTTTGGGTCGATGGGGGTGTGGCGCATGGTCTGAATGATGGCGTCAGCGGAAGGCGGCGTGTTTGCGGTCGCCTCCCGAGACGAGATACGCGATCAGATCGAGGATTTCGTCCTGCTTGAGCATGTTGATGAGGCCCTCGGGCATCATCGAAACGCGCGATGGCTCGATGGATTTCACCTGTCTGCGGTCCACGCTGACGGACTGGTTGGGGTCGAACATGTCGGTGTTCACCGCCATGGAATCACCGTTCATGTTGAGGATGCGGCCGGTCACGATGTCGCCGCTGTTCATGGTGATCACGATGGGGGCATACTGGTCGCTGACCTCCTTGCTCGGTTCGATGATCGATTCGAGGATGTCACGCGGACTGAAGCGTCCACCAACTCCCGTCAGGTCCGGTCCCATGGCGCCGCCTTCCTGCCCGAAGCGATGGCAGGCCGAGCAGGCGCCTGCACCGAACATCTGGCGTCCGCGCTCGAAGTTGCGCCCTTTGAGTCCTTTTTGAACCGCGCCTTCCAAGTCCGAAACCTTCCACTCCTTCACAAACGAGCGTCCGGCCATGGCGGCCATCATCGCTTCGAGCGGCGACTGTTTCACGGGCTCCTTCTCAATCACGTCCTTGAGCGCGAGCTTGTCCTGTTCACTCAGCGCTCCAATGGCTTCCTTCTTGATGTCATCCATGAACATGCCGAAATTGGCACCACCCCGGTAATTCGCCGCCTTGTGGAACCATGAGAGGTATTGGCGGCGCAGGTCCGTGGTCCAGCCTTCGTTCAGTTTCCGCAGGGCCATGGCATAGGTGATCTGCTCCTCCTGCGTGGGCGCCTGATTCAGCAGTGCGACGCTCTTGGCGGCCGTGGCCGGCCACTGGAGATACACCAGCAACTGGCACAGCTCGCGATTCAGCCGCACATCCATGGCGGGATAATATGTGTCCAGACGGCTTCCCACCGCTCTGCGTGCCGCAGCCGATGGTTCACCCATGCGGATGAATGCGAGCTGGTAGATGCGGACGAGTTCCAGTTGCTCCTCCACATCCAGTTTTTTCCAGTCGATGCGTTCCAGTGCCGCGAAGATTTCGGGCTGGAGTGACTTGTCTCCGACGCGCACGAGGGCCAGCAGTGCGGACAGTGCGGCACGGGGATTCTTCTCCGAAAGTGCCTTGCGATCCCACAGCACGGGATACTGGTGCTCGATGGCGATGCGTGCCGCGGAACGGATGAACCGGTCCTTGTGATCCAGGTGCGGCCAGGCGTCCTTGATGGCGTCGAGATCCTTGTAACCGTGGTAATACTCCAGTTTTTCGCGCAGGGCGCGGTCGCTGGCGCCGCTGCGGCTGATACGGGCCGGGGCGGTGGATTCAGTGCCGGTGTAGGTGACCCGGTAGAGGCCGGACTGCACGCGACGGCCGCCGATGGTGAAATACATGGCCTGGTCCAGCGGGTTCACCACGATGTCCGTGAGGGGCAGTGGTGCGCCGGTGATGAATTCCTCGAACGTGCCGGTGTAGCCTCCGCCGCTGGGGTTCATGTGGACGGCGTAGAGTTTGCCATAGCTCCAGTCGCAGATGTAAAGCGCCTCCTGATATTTGGTGGGGAACTTTGCCCCATAACCAAAGGCCACACCGGTGGGCGATCCGGGGCCGATGTCCACCACGGGTGGCACGGTGTCCGGGTAGTGAACGGGCCACTTGGCGGAGCCGTTGCGCCAGCCCCAGTCCACGCCGCTCAGCACCTGGCAGACCCGCGTGGGCCGATACCACGGGGTGTTGAAATCCCATTCCATGTCCGCGTCATATACGAAGAGGTCGCCGTTCAGGTTGAAGGCCCCATCGTATTGATTGCGGAAACCGGTGGTCAAAATCTCCCAGTTTTTCCCGTCGGGATCGCATTTGGAAACCCAGCCGCGCGGTGCCAGCGCCTCGCGCATGAAGCCGCGTCCGTAGATGCGGGGAAGGATGATGTCCTCACCCCACACTGGCGGGACACGGGTCACGTCATACTGGGGCAGGGCGGTCTGGTTGCCGCAGATCACGTAGAGGGACTTGCCGTCCGGTCCGAGCAGCACCGCATGGGGGCCATGCTCGCCGCCGGATTCCTCGAACTTCTTGAGCAGTTCGATCTTGTCATACTTGTCGTCGCCGTTGGTGTCGCGCACACGATACAGGCCGCGGCCGCCGTGCTTGTTGTCATTCACCACCACGTAGAGGCTGTTGAAGGCGTGGAGCAGGCCCTGTGCATGGCCCATGTCCACCTCGATGGGCTCGATGTTCAGCGGCTTCGTCTGGCCCGGTGGCGGCACGGTGATGCGATACATGCCGCCGTATTGGTCGGAGACAATCAGCCGTCCGCGGTCATCAACACACATCGCCACCCAGGAGCCCTGCTCCTCCTTGGGCACATTATAAAGCAGCTCCACCTTGAAGCCGGGCGCGGTGGTGATCTGGTCGGCGGCCACCACTTCCGTGACGGCAGCTTTGGCCGCGCCACCGGCGCCTTTCTCCAATGCCTTCCCCCACGGGCCGGCCCCGTATTCGGCGATGACCACCGCCGGCCGCCACTCCTCCTTGCCCGTGGGCGTGGCCTGCCATTGGGCACTGGTCTCGATGACATCCACCGTGCCGTTTTGCTTTTCGAGTTCGAGCTTCAAAATCAGCGCCGCGCTGCCGCCCTTGTTGCGCGCCTTGACCACGAGATGGTTCTCACCGCCGATGACCAGGTGCTTGATGGCATCCGCCCGCACCGGCATCTGCCAGTCGGGGTTCGTGGCCAGCAGCTTGCCGTTGAGAAAAATCTCCGCCCCATTGTCGCACGTGGCCGTCAGCGTCGCCGACTTCGGCGTCAGCTTCACATCGAACTTGTGCTGAAAAGTCACCTGCTCGCCGTC
>CAYQCZ010000537.1:0-3079 GCA_964415955.1 uncultured Verrucomicrobiota bacterium
CAAAGTGAGAGGGAGACCATTGAGTGCCTTTGACCGGCAGGGACACGCTCATGCGTGTCCGCAAGGAGGGAGGACGCGCTGGAGCGCATCCACGAACGCCGGGAGTGGATGCGTGATTTCGCGGGTTTGTTTCACCCCAGAGGTCCTGGAGGATGGCTGTGAAAAACGAAATCCCCTTCGAAGCTTTGAACCTTCTGGGGGCCCAGGCAGCTTGTCTTGAAAGTGACTGGTAGTTTCAGGCGCGCTGCATCGCTCAACAGCATTCTTTCACCGAGTGAACTGGCCAGTTTCTCGGCTCTGAAGGTGAAGTGCACCTCCTTGCCGAGCAGGCTTTCCTCGCCCATGGATGCGGCACCTCCCATGAACACCGGCCCGTAATGCAGCACCACACGAAACGCGGGGTTCCTTTCTTCCTGCATTCTGCGGAGATCGGTTAGGCATTGAGCCACCTTGGAGCCGACGCCATCTGCGTCCGGCCAGTAGGCGAAGAATCCGTCCCCCAGAAACTTGTTGATGCTGCCGTCGTTGCGTTCCACGACGTTCCGGCAGGCCGCCAGCCAGTCGCCTGTGACCTGGGGCATCTCATGATCGGGCAGGTGCTTCACCATCTGCGTCGAACTCTCGATGTCTGCCACCAGCAGCCAGCATTGGGAGGACTTGATGTGCTGAATGGTCTTGTTGGCGTCCTCATCGTCCTCATCCACGAAACGTGCACCATCGCCCGGTCGCGAGGGCTGGCGGAAGACAAGCGTGGTGGAGCCAATCTCAATGCGGTCGCCATCGGTAAGTAATGTCGGCTGGACAAGCCGGCGCCGGTTCAAATAGGTGCCGTTGCCGCTGCCCAGATCGACCAGCCAGAACTCACCGTCCTCCTGGGCATTCACCAGCGCGTGCCGGCGGGAGACGCGCTCCTCCGGGATGACGATCTGGTTGGTGGGCAGCCGCCCAATCGAACAACTGGCCTGCACGACGACGCGCGAGCCGCATTTTTGCTCAATCCATGCGGCGTATTGATCGATGTCAGCCATGTGCTTGCCCGCGAGACTAGCGGGTCTTGTGGCGATGACAACTCATCACACGCATGTCATGCGTTGGCCGGTGTTGCTGCCGTGTTTGCGGGCCACTCCTTGATGATTTCGTAGAAGGTGTTTCGTTGGACCGGAGTTCGTCCGGTTTCACGGATGGCCTTCACCATGTCCAGCTCGGTCTGGAGCTGTGGCACCTTGCTCCCGGCCATGTGAAAAATGTGCTCCTCGATGATGGTGCCATGGATGTCATCAGCCCCGTAGCTCAGGGCCACCTGCGCCAGCTTCATCCCCAGGCCCACCCAGTAGGCGGTGATGTGCGGGATGTTGTCGAGGTAGGCGCGGCTGGTGGCAATGGTGCGCAACGAGTCGTAACCGGTCGGCGGATGCTCCACGGGTATCAGGTTGTTTTCCGGCTGGTAGGGCAGGGGAATGAAGCCGGTGAAGCCGCCGGTTTCATCCTGCAGTTCCCGCAACTGGCGCAGATGATCCACGCGGTCCTCCAGTGATTCGACATGGCCGAACAACATGGTGCAGGTGCTGCGCCCGCCCATCTTGTGCCAGATGCGATGCACATCGAGATATTCGGCGGCGGATTCCTTGCCACGGGCGATGCGCGAGCGCACTTCCTTGCGGAAAATTTCGGCCCCACCGCCCGTCAATGAATCCAGTCCGGCGGACTTCAGTGCGGCCAGGGTGTCGTGGACGGATTGCTTGGACAACCAGGCGAGGTGCAGGATTTCGATGGCCGTGAAACACTTGAGTTGCAGCCTCGCATCCAGCGCCTTGAGCGTCCGGACCATGTCCACGTAATACGAGAATGGCAGATTGGGATGAAGCCCGCCCACGATATGCAGTTCGGTGATGCCGACGCGCAACGCCTCGTGCGCCTTGTTCACCATCTCCTCGATTGTCAGTTCAAAGCCGTCCGCATCACGTTTCTTGCGCGCGAAGGAGCAGAACTGGCAGCTCAGGATGCAGTAGTTGGAGTAGTTGATGTAACGGTTGACGATGTAACTGGCCCGGTTGCCATTCAACCGATTCCGCACGGCGTCCGCGACGGCTCCTGTGGCGTTGATGTCCCTGCACTGAAGCATGCGCAGTGCGTCGGCATCGTTCAGCCGTTCGCCTTCGATTGCCTTTTGGAGAAGGTCCACCAGCGGGCTGTGTTGAAATGTGCGCATCAGAAACTCACCCGGAAGGCGGGAAACACGACCTCAACGATGGTCACCACCATGAAGACGATGCTGATCACGGCGTTCAGGCGGAAAAAGGAGTTTTGCAGCCAGTTGCGTTTGCGCCAGCGGGCGATGATGTGTTCCAGCACCACGCAGCCCGCGATGACAGCGTAGCCGATGAAGAACGCCACCCGGAATCCCGCCAGCAATCCAAACAGCAGCAGCAGCACCAGCATGATCATGTGTGAGAGCATGGCGGCGTCGAGTGAAGCCTTGGGTCCCCATCGCACCACCAGGGAGTGAAGTCCCCGTTTCAAATCAAACTCCATGTCCTGCATTGCGTAGATGATGTCGAATCCGGCCACCCAGAACACAACCGCGACGGACAGCAGCAGCGGCAGCAATGCACCCCTGTGGAGCGGGGTGAAGTCAAAATTGCCACGCACTGCCAGCCATGCACCGATCGGTGCCAGTGCCAGGGCAATCCCCAGGAATACATGGGTGAAATCCGTGAACCGCTTGGTCAGTGAGTAAAAGCAGATGAAAAACAGGGCAACCGGTGACAGGTAAAAACATATTGGATTCAGCAGGAATGCCGCCAGCACCAGCCCGCCTGCGGATATCAGACAAAGTGCCCATGCGCTGGTAAGACTGATCCTGCCCGCAGGAAGGTGCCTGTCAGCGGTTCTTGGGTTTTCCCTGTCGAACTTGCGGTCCGCAATGCGGTTGAACGCCATGGCGCAGGTGCGGGCGCTGACCATGGCCAGAAGGATCAGCAGAAACTTCCCAAGGCCGGGCCAGCCGCGATTGTCTCGTGCCGCGAGCACCATGGCCGCCAATGCAAATGGCAGTGCGAAAATGGTGTGGGAGAAACGG
>CAYQCZ010000538.1:0-3075 GCA_964415955.1 uncultured Verrucomicrobiota bacterium
AAGCTCACGAGTGTGGAAATCGGCTTCGGCGGCGTGTGGGCCTTGTGCGCGCCCAACCTGATTTTCATTCCTGACAAGAATGGCGACGACGTGCCGGACGGTGAACCGGTCGTCGTCCTGGATGGATTCGAGGACAACACCATCCGGCACAACATCGTCAACGGCCTGAAATGGGGGCCGGACGGCTGGCTGTATGGCCGTCATGGCATCCAGGCCACATCGAGCGTCGGCAGACCGGGCACACCGGACAGCGCCCGGGTGAAGCTCAACTGCTGCATCTGGCGATATCATCCAACACGCGGCACTTTCGAGGTGGTATGCCATGGCGGCACCAACTCATGGGGACACGACTGGGATGATCATGGCGAACTGTTCTTCATCAACACGGTCATCGGCCACTTCTGGCATGGCATTCCGGGTGCTTACTTCAAACGCATGTATGGAGAACACCTGCGGCCGAACCTCTACACCTACATCGACCAGCATGCCGACCATCATCACTGGGACACCAAGGAGACCTGGAATGACATCCGCAAGGGGGTGACGGACACCACGAGCGTCGCTGGCGGCGGACACGCTCACACGGGCTTCATGATCTACCTCGGGGACAACTGGCCCGGCACCTATCGCAACACGGCGTTCACCATCAACATCCACGGCCTGCGCATCAACAACGACCGCATCGAACCAAGCGGCTCGGGCCATGTGGCGAAGCACAACCCCGATTTCATGTTTGCCAATGATCCGTGGTTCCGAGCCGTGGAAATGATTTATGGCAACGACGGAGGCGTGTTCGTGGCGGATTGGATGGACATTGATGAATGCCACGACAACGACGGTGTTCATCGCACGTCCGGACGCATCTACAAGGTGACCCACGGCGATCCTGCGCGTCCTTCAATCCCTGATGTTTCTGTCCTCAGCAATGGCGGGTTGCTGCAACTCCAGCTTCACAGGAACGACTGGTATGTGAGGCAGGCCAGACATGTTCTGCATCAGCGTGCGGCCTCCGGGCAGGACATGGGCGGCGTTCACACCGGTTTGAAGACAATGTTCAACCAGCAACAGGATGTCACCCGGCAGTTGCGCGCACTCTGGGCGCTGCATGTGACGGGCGGTGCCGATGCCCGATGGTTGACGTCTCTTTTGATGCACAAGGAGGATGCCATCAGGATTTGGGTGGTGCGCCTGCTCACCGAGCAGGGGGCACCGGCGGCAGATGCGGTGCCAGCAATGGAGAAGCTTGCCGCCAGCGGCTCTGCTCCGGTGCGGCTGAGCCTGGCGTCGGCGTTGTCCCGCATTCCCGTGGATGGACAGACTGGCATCGCCAATGCGCTGGCGTCCCACCCTGATGACGCCGACCACAACATCCCGTTGGTGCTGTGGGCTGCGGTCGAACCTCGCGTGACATCCGTGCCTGCCTGGGGAGTGGAGCTGGCCGTGCGCAGCCGGATGAGCTTGATCAGGCGGTTCACGGCCAGACGTCTGGCGGAGTTGCCCGATGCTGGCGCGCACTGGATGGATGAACTGCTCAAAGTCGCCAGCACACGATCCCCCGCCATCCAGGAGGATGTGCTTCGGGGTTTGTCCGATGGGCTCCGTGGTGTTCGCAGGGCTCCGAAACCGCCCTCATGGGATTACTTCGTGAAGGCTCTCTCTGTCAGCAGGAACGAGCGCATCGCGGGTTTGCTGCGTGAGTTGGGCGTGGTGTTTGGGGATGGGCGCGCTCTGGAGGAAGTCCGGAGGATCGCGCTGGATGCCGGTGCCGATGGCGCGAGCCGCCGCGCTGCCTTGCGGGCAATGATGGAGGCAAAACCGGATGATTTGCAGAAAACACTTCAAAGTCTCATATCCGATCGCGTGGTGGCGGGAGTGGCTGTGCGCGGCATGGCTTTGTTTGATGAACCGCGCAATGCCAGTCTCATCCTGGCCCAGAGGCATCGATGGCCGCCGGAAGATCAGCGGGCTGCCATGGACACGCTTTCATCACGAGTCAGCTATGCCAGAGTGCTGCTGGATGCCGTTGAGGATGGGCGGGTGGCGCGCAGCGACATCACGGCCGCGCATGCACGGCAGATTCGGAGTTTGGGTGATCCATCACTTTCCGAAAGGCTCGCACAAACATGGGGGGACATCCGCAGCACGCCAGATGAAAAGCAGAAGCTGATGGAGCAGTATCGTGTGGAGTTGACCGGGGAGAAGCTTGGGAACGCGGACGCTTCTCATGGACGTGAATTGTTCAATCTGGCCTGTGCAAGCTGTCACGCCATGTTCGGACAGGGCGGCAGCATCGGACCGGACCTGACGGGATCCGACCGGCGCAATCTGAATTATCTTCTGGAAAACGTTGTTGATCCAAGTGCCATGGTGCCGAACGACTTCAAAATGTCCGTGGTGACGCTCAAGGATGGTCGTGTCCTGAACGGCGTGGTGACTTCGAGGACGGATCGCACGATGACCATCCAGACGCCTTCCGAGAAGCTGACCGTTGAACGCAGCGAAGTGAGCGATGTCAGTGAGTCCTCGCTGTCGCTCATGCCGGATGGTTTGCTGGAAGCGATGACGGCCGGTCAACGGGCGGACCTGATCAAATACCTCATGACGTCATCGCAGGTGCCGCTTCCGTAGGAGGAGATGCCGGAGCAAAAAAGAGGCGTGCCATTGGCACGCCCCGTCAGATTGCAGTTGCGAAGATTGCTTGTGCCTGATCAGGCCGGTGTCTGGAGATCCTCGACCACGGATTCCTTCTCGATCAGGTCGAGCACCTTGGAAATCAGGATCTGGTCCTGAATCTCGGCGAATCCGTCGCGTTCGCGCAGTTCCTTGGCCAGCTTCTCCGGTTTCATTTCGTATTGATAGGCCAGCATCATGACGCGGTTGGCGATTTCCTCCTGCGTCACCTTCACACCTTCCTTCTCGGCGATGCGGCCAAGGATGAAGCCTGCCTTCACACGGTCTTTTGCACTGTTGCTGGCGTGGGCGAAGATTTCGTTCTTTTGTGCCTCGATGGCCTCGCGAGTGGCTCCGCGTTGCTGGCTGTCCTGGACGATGTTGCGGATGACGCTGCGGGTTTCG
>CAYQCZ010000539.1:0-3070 GCA_964415955.1 uncultured Verrucomicrobiota bacterium
GAAAGCCTAGCCACTCCCCATTCCGCCCCGCAAACCCAAACGCTGATCCTCACCGCCGGCCAGCCTATTGGCTTTTTGCACAGTATCACCAAGGCAGGCCGGGAAAAGGTCCGGCCCAAGCGCTTCAAGAATGAGCATGCCGCCTTGGACTGGTGTCTCCAGCACCAGGCGAACCTGATGCTGATGCGGGCGATTGATCCCGCGCAGAATTGACAACGGACCGCGCCCGTGTCTTAACTCATCGCCGGACCCCAACGGCAGTGCTGTTGGGGTTTTTTGTCTGCGCCGCCGTAGATTTCTTCAGGAAAGAGCCAACTTCCCGCACCGTGCGTTATGTAATCACGCACGCCCATGGTGTGATGCACTCGCGTTTAACAACGAGCCCATCACCCCATGAAGAACAAACTCATCCTTCTCACCGCCAGCCTGGCGCTGGCCACCCTCACTGTCGGCTGCGCCACCTCCGGCGGCCGCCAGGAATCCAGCCGCGAAGCCACCTTCGCTCAAGATGATCAGGGTCAGCCCACCGGCTCCGCCAGCATCACCAATCACGTGGACACCAATGGTGTGGTCACCTCGGTGACGGTCAACCTTGCGAATGTGTCCCACTTCATTGAGCGCGACCGCTCGAAGGTCGGTGCTCGTGGTTTGCTGGCCATCCAGGAGGTGCGCGACTTCAAGCATGAGCGGAGGGGATTCCTTGGCAGCAACAGCAAGAGTGGCGTCGATGCCTACAAGGCTGATCCCGACGAAGCCGCCATCAAGTCGGTTGCTGAGAATCTCGCCGAGATCCGCAAGCTCCTTGAAGCCCTCAAGGGCGCTCCCGTCCCCACTCCCTGATCTGCGTTCATCCGTGTCCATCTGCGGTTAAACTCATGTCCAAGCGCATCTACATCTACGTGAACGGCATCCTTACGTTCCCCGGCCTTTCCAGAAACTGGAACCGCCGTGCGGTGACGTGGACACACGTTCACACGCCCCACAAGGCGGAGTCCTTGGAATACCTCATCGGCCCGCTCACGCGCCCATTCATGGATGGCTACCGCGCCACCAAGCTGCGCCGCAAACTGGCCTTCTACCAGGAGGCATTCGACATCGTGCTGGCGGGCCACTCCAACGGGTCTGATGTCATCCTGGATGCCCTTTCCCAGGGCGGCATCAAGGTGGCGCAGGTCCACCTGTTCTCGGCGGCGTGTGATGCGGACTTCGAGCGCAACTGCGTCAACGCGATGATCAAGGCGGGCGTGATCGGACGGCTCGACCTGTATCTGGCACCCAACGATCCCGCACTGCTCCTGGCAGCCACGCCGGTGGGGCGCGCCCTTGGCTATGGCGCGCTGGGGCGCACCGGTCCTGTGAACCTGCGCCGTGATGCCGCCAGGCACGTGTTCACTCACGTGGAGCAGGGCTACGGCCACTCCACCTGGTTTGACGAGGCGAACTTTGACTGGACCATGCAGTGCATCTCCGGCCACCGCGCAAGGAGGGGCGCGTGAACACCATCCTTGCCAGTGTCACCGAACAGTTCCTCGGTTCCTGGGTGGCCGCCGCGCTGGTCATCATCGCCGGTGTCGGTGCGCTCTTTGGCATCGTGGAGTTCTTCGCCACCAAGCGCGAAGTCAAGAGCCTGGAGACGCGCGTCACCACCATGGAGGGCGACCTCAAGGAACTCTACGCCAAGCTGGACCGCGACAAGGACGCCCTGCTCGCGAAGATGGATCGTGACAAGAGTGAAATCCTCGCGGCTGGAAGCACGCGGGCAAACAACCTCCACATCCGGATTGATGAGCTGGACCGCAGCAGCAGCGCGATGTCCGGCCATTTGAAAACCATCAGCGAGCTGTTCGCGATGGTCTTGAAGAAGGAGATCAACAAGCCATGAACTCGCCCGCTGTCAAAGCGTTCGTCCTGCGTTACCTCGGCAGGCGCGATGGAGCGCCCGCCACGGAAGATCTCATCGCCATGGCCATCGAGGCTGCCTTTGCCGATGACCTCACATTGAGCGAGGCACTGACCGTGCTCAAGAACATGGAGGCCGAGAAGCTGGTGGATGTCGTCACACATCCGGTTCTCAAGTCCCGCAGTTACACCCTAACCACAGCAGGCCAGCACGCCGCCAACAGCCTCCGATGAATGAGCACACCCACTCCGACTGCCGCCTGGGAACAAGACGACTTCTGGAGGGAAGTTGTCAGCGTGATGACCGGCGGGAAGAAGCTCCGAAGCGATGCCTACCTGCAAAAGCTCACAGAGGACGATCTGGAATCCTTGCGGCTTGCGCTCTTGCTGCCTGGTTCCTTGCAGGAGCAGACCCAGCGTGCGCCGAAGTGGCGGGGTGGCGCGAGGGACGGCGAAGCACCCAGCACGAAAATCCTGTGCAAAGTCGGTCAGGCCATACGCCAGGCACTGGTCCTTCGCGGGCTGGAGCGCCAGCAGCTCATCGAGAACGCCACACGGAAGCGCTGCGGACAACTGGGCATCAACTCCGGCCTGGCGGATGCAGTGGTGACAATCGTGGGCGAGGAGGCGCTCAAGCAGCACGCCGTGGGCGTGGTGGACGATTTTGCAATCAAGGCGGCAGGTGTGCTCATCAAGCGCAACGACCAGCTCATGGAACGCGAGAAGTTCGAGGAGGCGCGTCGCACGAACATCGAGCGCGCGCTGGAGGAGTTCGCGCAGTTCATCAAGGGCCAGCCGCAGTTGCTGGAGGAATTCGAGTCCTTCAAGGCCAGGGTCATGGCCGAGGTGAAGTGAAAAAGCATTCTACCAAAACAAAATCAGGGCCGCGCCGGACGGCCCAAGGGTCAGGAGTCCGTGAGAGTCAGCAGGACGCTGCTGCGCTCGCTGACAGAGCGCTTGCGACTGGCCAGTCGGCTGGGGGCGCATCCGGCAACCACCACACCGCTACGCCCGTAGGCGGGCACAACTCTCCCCAAACCCACCCGGCGCAAACCGTGAGTGCGCCTTCGCAAGGCCAGACGGCACCCGCTTCATGGCCCGTCTCCCATGCCGGATCCAGCCCGGCATCTGGCCGACAACCACGGGCTGGCGATCCTTTCCAGAATGCCCG
>CAYQCZ010000540.1:0-3070 GCA_964415955.1 uncultured Verrucomicrobiota bacterium
GGCGCCTCGCCGGTGGCTGCGACCATGGGCACGGCCTACAACGACATGAAGGCGGGGGTGTACGACGCGGCGATCAACTCGGCCATGCTGTCCGCGGCGGGCAAGATGCACGAGGTCGCGCCCAACATCGTGCGCACCGGATTCGGCGCCATCAACGCTTTCGACATTGTCTTCAACAAGCGCAGTTGGGACCGTCTTCCGCCAGAGGTGCGACAAGCGATCCAGCGCGCGTCGGACGCGCACCAGGAAGCCATGATCCGGCGGGTGGAGCGCGAAACGAATGCGGCTTTCGACGTCATGCGAAAAGGTGGTGCGACAGTCACTGAACTGAGCGACGCTGAAAAGGCGCGCTGGGCCTCCACGCTGCCCAACATTGCGGAGCGGTGGTCCAAGCCGCTGGAAGCCAAGGGACTTCCCGCACGACAGATCCTCAACACGTATATGGAGAACCTGCGCAAGGCCGGAGCGAAACCGGCGCGGGATTGGGACAAGTTCTGATCCGACCTGCATGGCTCAACTCGACGGTGCCACGAAGAACAGTCGCGCGGGCCTCGACCCGCATCCATCCGTCGTTGAACGTGCGTTCGGCAAGGTCAGCGCAACACTGAATGCAGCAGGAACCGCGCTCATCGACTTCATCATGGTGGCGGTGAACGCGGACGTCATCAGCCGGTACGTCTTCAACAAGCCGCTCACGGGCGTGACGGAGATGGTGATCGCGTCCATCGCGGCCATCGTGTTCCTGCAATTCGCGGATACGCTGCGGGTCGGCCGCGTCATCCAGGCCGACACGCTGCTGCGAATGCTGGAGCCGAGGGCACCCAAGGCTTACCACGCCATTCAGGCACTCTTCAACGTCGTGGGCGCGGTCACCTTCGGCGTCATTCTCTACGCCACCGTTCCTTTCCTCGAGCGGGCGCTCTCAAGTGGCGACACCTACGGAAACCCGCTTGTGTTCTCGATTCCGAAGTGGCCCGTCCGCGCCGTGATGATCGTCGGATGCGGCGCGATGTTGATCCAGTTCCTGCTGCTGGCCTGGCGCCACGTGCAATGCCTTTTCCAGGAACGTCCATGAGCAGCATTTCCATCGGGCTGTGGTCGATCCTGCTGCTGGTTCTGCTGATCTACAGCGGCATGCATGTGCCTATCGTGATGATCTGCGTGTCTTTCCTGGGCATCTGGCTGATCCGCGACAACCTGGAGCTGGCGGGCACGATGCTGGCCTTCGCAGCCACCGATTCGATCGAGGCCTACGTCTTCGGTGTCATTCCGCTTTTCGTCCTGATGGGCCTGCTGGTGATGATCGCGGACCTGGGCAAGGACAGTTTCGCCGTGGCGCACCAGCTGTTCAGGCGATTGCCAGGCAACCTCGGCATCGCAACGGTCATGGCCAACGGAATCTTCGCCGCCATCACGGGCGTCAGCGTGGCTGCGGCGACCGTGTTCACCAAGCTGGCGGTTCCGGAAATGACGCGTTACGGCTACGACAAGCGATTTGCCGTGGGCGTTGTCGCTGGCAGCTCGGTCCTGGGCATGCTGATTCCACCCAGCGTGCTGTTCATCATCTACGGACTCATCACGAACACATCCGTGGGTGAACTCTTTCTCGCAGGCATCATCCCGGGCGTTCTCCTTGCCATTTCGTATGCGCTGATGATCTACTTGCGTGCGCGACACAGCCCGGAAAAATTCGGGGCAGGCGTCAGCACCGTGCCGATGCAACGACTCGGCGCCTGGAAAATGACTGGCATGCTGCTGCCCATCCTGCTGCTGATCGTCGGCGTGCTGGGAGGCCTCTACGGCGGCATTTTCACGGCGACCGAGTCAGGCGCTATCGGCGCTCTGGGCGCCCTGGTGATCGCGACGGCCAAGCGCCGCCTCGACGCCAAGGGCTTATGGCGTCTGCTCACCGAGACCGGTCACGTCACGTCCTCGCTCATTCTGCTGATCATCGCGGCCAACGTCTATTCGCGCATGTTGACCGTCTCGGGCCTGCCGAATTGGCTGGGCACGGCGATCGAGGCTGCCGGACTGGGCTTCGGCGCGCTGGTGGCGGTGTACCTGGGCGTACTGCTGGTGCTGGGGACCTTGATGGACTCCGCATCCATCCTGCTGATCTGCGTGCCGCTGTTCCTGCCCATCTTCCAGGTTTTCGGTGCAGACATCGTCTGGCTGGGCGTGCTCACGGTGATCGTGGTGGAGATCGGACTGCTGACCCCGCCATTCGGAATGGCGGCCTTCATTGTCAAGGCATCGCTCGATGATGAATCCATCACACTGCACGACGTGTTCATGGGCACCTTGCCATTCGCCGCCATCATGTTGCTCGTCGCATTGATGGTCATTGCGGTTCCATCGTTGGCCACGGTGTTCCGCTGATTCGCTCTGGCGGGTGCACCTGCCCGCCGTTATCCGAAGGAGAAATCATGCAGACTGTTTCAGTATCCCCTGAAGAAATGGAAAAGCGCATCGCCCGCTTCGATCAACTCCAGCCCCAGAGTGGGTTGTACCAGGCCGAGACCGGCATCCCGCGCGAGGCCTACGAGCTGATGGCGGCAAAAACGCTGTACCTGTTGATGGCGCCCGAGACCCAGGGCGGCCCCATGGCACAGAAGCCGGCCATCACCGGCCAGAAGGGGCTCTCCGTGATCGTTGCGCGCTGCCCGCCAGGAGACAAACCGCTGCTGCACGCGCACTTCAAGACGCACGAGACCTTCATGTGCCTGACCGGCCGCTTCCGCATCCGCTGGGGGGACCATGGCGAGCACGAGACCATTCTCAAGCCTTTCGACATGATCGCCGTTCCCCCTGCCGTGTGCCGCGACTTCACCAATGTCGCAGACGAAGACGCGTTGTTGCTGGTCCTGATCACCGGCCAGTCCGACGATGATTTCAACGACATCGCCGTGGGCCCTGAGGACAGCAAGATGATGGTCGAGCGGTTCGGCATGGACGTGATCCGCAAGTATCAGAAGATCGGCACGGAGTTTCTTGGCGTGACGGTATGAGCACCGCAGCGCGTCGCAGCGCGAAGGTAATCCAGTGACCGCCACCGATCCGCCCTGGATCG
>CAYQCZ010000541.1:0-1187 GCA_964415955.1 uncultured Verrucomicrobiota bacterium
CATACACCAGGACAAATGCCGCCACGGCCCACCACACCCATGGCACTGCCGGCGCAATGGGCCGTCCCATGAACAACCCGCCTTTGAGCCAGGCAACCAGTCCCGCCACCATCGGATAATCCGCAATCCGCGCCGTTTCCTGGGGCTCAAATGAAAGTGTCGCATCCGGATGTCTTTCGAGGGTGCCGCCCACCACGTTGATCGGTCCCTTGACGACCGCCTGCGGCCCAAGCTTGAGCGTGCCAAACACCACGACCACCTCACGGTCCACCCGTCCGTTGATCTCCAGCGAGCCAAACAGCGAGAAGGCCTTGCGATGCACATGGCCGTCCAGCCTGGCATTTCCAAAGAAAACTGCGGCATCCTTGCACTCCTGATCGGCGGGCAGCTCGCCGCTGCCGAGGAAACGGACAAAATCCCTGCCCGTGTAGGGCGCGGAAGGCACCCCATCCACGGCCTCCGGCGGCACTTCGGCAGCTTGCGCCAACGCCTGCGGAGCGGCAGCCATCAAGCCGGCCAGCGCCGCGAACAACGCAAGGTTCCTCAGGGTTGCCATCATTGTGTGCGGAAGGTGAACCGATAGAAGACCGTCCCAAGTCCAAGACAGCCAAGGTAGAACAGGAGCCCCAATGCGACAGCGACGGCTGAGAGGGTCGTTGGAGCCACTCCAACACTGTCAGCCACCAGCCCGGCCACGGAAGCCATAACACCAGAAAAGACCCCCGCAATTCCCTGCGCGTGCTGCACCCATTCAACCCCGGATGCCATGGCGGCCCAGTCAAAGGTCACTATGCCTCCCATCACCAGAATCACGATGCCAGCGAGCACTGCCGAGGTCATCTGCGCCGTGCGCGGCCACGCAAACCAGGCCTGACGCCACCATGGCAGGGACGTTTGGGCGGCGATGGCCGTCATCACTCTGTCCGCCAGGGATGGCGGGGCTTTTCGCAGCGGCAGCGCGGCCAGCTCACGCCCTGCCCATTGTTCAAGTTCGTCTTCGGATGGATGTTTCATGGCAAATCTTCCGGTTGCGCCTCGCCACGGGTGAGTTTGCGTCTCAGGGCAATGCGCGCCCGGTGTATGTCTGTCTTCACCTTGCTCAGCGAGATGTCCATTTGAGCGGCGATGTCTTCATACGACATGTCCTCGAAATGATACAGCACCAGCGGCACACGCTGCGCGTCGGG
>CAYQCZ010000541.1:1197-3067 GCA_964415955.1 uncultured Verrucomicrobiota bacterium
AGGGCCACAGCCAGAATTTCGCGACGGTCGGCCTCGTTCATCGTCTTATCGTGCGTCTCCTCGGCGGCCAGTGAGGATGCGAAATCCGGCTGGTCCTCCTCCGCCGGGGACATGTCGCTGAAGGTGCGGTAACGAGCCCGGTAGCGTGTGAGATGGTTGAGGCAGTGATTGCGGGTGGTCACCTTGAGCCAGCCGCCCGCGCGTTCGTTGTCGCGCAATTCATCGAAGCGTTCATAGGCTTTCATGAACACCTCCTGCGCCGCATCCGCCGCATCGGCTTCATGCCCAAGCAGGCGGACGGCGATGGTGAACACCATGTCCTGATAGCTGCACATAAAGGCTTCAAATGCTTCCGCGTTCGTCATCGGCGGGCCTGTCCCGGTTTCGCCGCATCGTAGGGGAAGGACACGCCGTGTGGAAACAAAGTTGCAGCGGGTTGAGACCAAATGTGGGTAAGAACCGGCATATTCGTCGCAGATGGGGAAGTTTGCCTTGGCAGAGCGTGCGCGTCGCCCCGGATGTGACACCTCACCGAGGCGTCTCTACAACCACGCTCAATGTAGAGACGGGCCGGTGGGCCGTCTCTTCGACGAAGCCTGTTCCTTGGCCGTCCAATAAGTGACTTCCGGCTTGCAGCGCCCGGCAATCCGCCGTTGCATGAACGCATGTTTCCCTACGTTGCTGACGCCGATGAGAAACCCTGGCAGCCCGGCCCCTACCCGGGTGTGGAGTTGAAGGTGCTGCACAAGAACGACCAAACCGGCGGTGTGGTGGTGCTGCGCAAGTTTCATGCAGGCGTCACCGTGCCTGCCCACACGCATCCAAAGGCCAGTGAATGGGCGTGGATTCTCTCCGGCACATGGGAGGAGAGCGGCACGTCCTACACGAATGGCACACTGTTCTTCGCGCCCAAAGGAACGCAACATGGTCCGCATGTGGCCAGGACGGAAGTCATCAGCCTGACCGTCTTTGACGGGCCGTTGACGGTGGAATAACTGCTGATGCACGTATGGGATTGACCTTCCGCAAATCCGCGCGCATCGGCCCTTTCAGGGTCAATGTGAGCAAGTCCGGCATCGGCGCATATGTCGGCGGCCGCGGCTATCGCACCGGCATCAGCGCGCGCGGAAGACGTTACACCACGTTCTCCATTCCGGGGACGGGCATTGGCTACCGCACCACACACACCAACAAGGGCGCCGGCTGCGTGCTGGTCGCTTGCATGATCCTCGGCAGCGCCGCAACCATCATTGGAGCTTTATCATGGTAATCTGGAAACGCACTTTGCGAACCCCCTCATCGGAACGGCTCCTCGGCCGGCGCGATGGCCGCGAAGCCATGGCGGTGGACCTGCACTACCTGCCCGACGGCACGGTCAGCGGCACGGTCATCCTGCTCAAGGATTCGGGTCTCACCGAGGCGGACATTCCCAAGTTGTTGATGGAACTGGATGACGAATTCTTGCCGGACGTGGACCTCAAGGAGGGCAACCTCGTGTTCACCGTGGTGCTGGGCGAGGTCCTTGGCAGTTTTGAGGCGCAAGACATTTGAATTCACTCGCCGCGGATTGCGTGTATAAAGGGTGTCCATCATGAACCCGTCCAAGTCCAACTGCGCCGGCATGCAACGCCGCGATTTCATCCAACTCGGTCTGCAGGGCGCCCTGGGCCTTGGTTTCTGCGACCTGCTGAGGCTTCAAGCAGCGGCTGCGCCCGCGAAATCCGCCTCCCGCAAGGGTGTGAACTGCATCCTCGTGTGGATGGACGGCGGCCCCTCGCACTACGAGTCCTTCGATCCCAAGCCCGATGCCCCCAGCGAGATCCGGGGCGAGTTCAAGCCCATCCCCACCAAGATTCCCGGAGTGCAGTTC
>CAYQCZ010000542.1:0-3067 GCA_964415955.1 uncultured Verrucomicrobiota bacterium
AACAAACATGGCCATGAGTTTTTACGACAAACTGAAATTCAATGCCGACGGCCTGATCCCCGCCATCATCCAGGAACAGTCCACCGGGCGCGTCCTGATGATGGCCTGGATGAACCGCGCCTCCATCGAGAAGACCATCGAGAGCGGCAGGACACATTTCTGGAGCCGCTCACGACAGAAATTCTGGATGAAGGGCGAGTCCAGCGGGCACACTCAGCAGGTGAAGGACGTCGCGTTCGACTGCGACGGTGACACCCTGCTGATCCAGGTGGAACAGATCGGCGCGGCCTGCCATGAGGGCTACCAGTCGTGCTTCTTCCGGTCCATCGAGGACAAGGGTGCGACGTTCAAGACCACCGAGCCGCAGCTTGAGACGCCCGAGCAGATTTACGGCAAGAAATAAGGGGGCATGGAAAGACCGGTTCCATTTGGCAGTCTGGAATACCTGATCTGTCTTTGCCTGCTGCTGTTCAGCCGCAGCATGGACATCCTCAGCACCTGGGTGGCCACGCCCACGATGCAGCTGGAGGCAAATCCGATCGCCAAAAGAATGGGCTGGAAATGGGGCATCCCATTCAACGTGACGCTGTGCTTCCTGCTCGCACTGTGGCCGCTGCCCGCGGTGGTGGTGACGACGACAAGCCTTCTTGTGGCCGCCCGCAATTTTCAGCATGCGTGGTGGATGCGCGCCATGGGCGAGCATGGTTATCAACGCTTGGTCAGCGGCCTGATGGGGCAGACGCCGCTTCCACTCTTCCTGATGTGCCTGATGGGCGAGACCGTGCCGTTCGCGCTGATCGGTGCCGGGGTGATGATGGCGGGGCGTGTCCACGAGTTGTATCTGGCCATCGGCCTGGGCGTGGTGGCGTATGCCATCGTGGTGATGTTCTACACGCTGCTTTCCCTGTGGCGCGCCCGCCGGGGTTGACCCTATCCTTCCCCCGCTGACGCATGTATCAACCAAGCAAAGATGAGTTTTTGAAGCTGGCCTCACAGGGCAACCTGATCCCGGTGACGCGCCGCATTCTGGCCGACGTGGAAACACCCGTGTCCGCCTATCGAAAGATTCGCGGGCAGGGCGAATCCTTCCTCTTTGAATCGGTCGAAGGCGGGGAGCACCTCGGCCGCTATTCCTTCGTCGGGTGCAACCCGCGTGCCGTGATCAAGCAGGTCGGCAACCGCATCGAAGTCATTGAAGGCGGCAGACAGACGGAACTCTTTGGCATTCCAGCAGCCGGCAGGGAGCCTTGCGACAAGTGCGTCAAGGACGGCCTGGAAGTCGTCGAAAAAGTCCTCGCGCGCTATCGGCCCGTGACCCTGCCTGGCCTGCCAAGGTTCACTGGTGGCGCGGTTGGTTTCATTGGATATGAATTCATTCATGACGTGGAGCCGGTCGTTCCGCGCCCGCCGCAGGATGAGTTGAACACACCTGTCATGGTGTTTCTGATCGCCGATGAACTGCTCATCTTTGATCGCGCCTTGCAGACCATCACCATTCTGGTGAATGCCAGCATTGATGCCGCCGCCAGCGCGGAGGAAGCCTACGAAGACGCGGTCAGCGAGATCGAACGCATCGTCGCACTGCTGGAGCAGCCCACCGAGCACACGCCTGTGACGTTGCCGCCCGAGGTGCCGCCGGTGCCCTTCGAGTCCAACACACCGAAGGGCCGCTTCCTCGCGAACGTCGCGAAGTCCAAGGAATACATCACGGCGGGTGACATCATCCAGGTGGTCGGTTCGCAGCGGTTTTCCACACCAGTGAAGGCCGCACCGCTGGACATCTATCGTGCTGCGCGCTCCATCAATCCCTCGCCCTACATGTTCCTGCTGGAACTGGATGGCTTCTCCCTGGTGGGAGCTTCGCCCGAGATTCATGTGCGTTGCGAGGATCGCGAGGTGGAGATCCGTCCGATTGCCGGAACGCGCCGCCGTGGCAGGACCGAGTCCGAGGATCTGGCACTAGAAAAGGAACTGCTCGCCGACCCCAAGGAACGCGCTGAACACGTCATGCTGGTGGACCTTGCGCGCAACGACATTGGCCGCGTGTGCGATTTCGGCTCCGTGCAGGTGAAGGAGCTCATGGTCATCGAGCGTTACAGTCACGTGATGCACATCGTCTCCCAGGTGGCCGGCAAACTGAGCGCGGACAAGACGCCCTTTGACCTGATGCGTGCGACGTTCCCGGCGGGAACACTGAGTGGTGCGCCAAAAATTCGCGCCATGCAGATCATCAGCGAGCTCGAGCAGACCACGCGCGGGCCTTACGGCGGCGCGGTCGGATACTTCAGCTTCAACGGCAACTGCGACACCTGCATCACCATCCGCACCGCGTTGATCAAGGACGGAAGGGCCTACGTTCAAGCTGGCGGCGGGTGGGTGGCCGACAGTGATCCCGAAGCGGAGTTTCAGGAAACCGTCAACAAGAGCAAGGCCATGCTCAAGGCGGTGGCGCTGGCGGAACAGATTGGGACAAACCAAGCCTGATCACTCCGACAGGCTGCGTCGTTCAAGAAAGAAGGATTTCAGAAGCTGGCGGCATTCTTCTTCGCGCACACCACCTGTGATCAGGCTGCGATGGTTGAGTGTGGGGAATTGCAGCAGGTTCATGGCTCCGCCAGCCGCGCCGCCCTTGGCATCGGGCGCACCAAACACCACGCGGTCCAGTCGTGCATGCACCACCGCCCCGGCACACATGGGGCAGGGTTCCTTGGTGACGTAAAGCGTGCAGCCTGTGAGGCGCCAGTCGCCGACAGCCTCCTCGGCTTGCGTGATGGCAATCATCTCGGCATGCGCGGTGGCATCCTTGAGCAGCTCCACCTGGTTGAACGCCCGGGCAATGATGCGCCCCTCACGCACAATCACCGCGCCCACGGGCACTTCCTCCGCTTCATACGCACGCCGCGCCTGGCGCAACGCCTCCCCCATGAAGTGGTCGTCGCTTTGAAGGTCGATGATCGGATCGTCTGACATGTGCGCGAAATCAAACCAGCCTCAAACCATGGACGGCAAGGCTTCCTCGACGGACCAATCGAACTTCCCGTCCGCATGACAATGACAATGGGCGCTG
>CAYQCZ010000543.1:0-3058 GCA_964415955.1 uncultured Verrucomicrobiota bacterium
GCGCCGGGATCGCCTGGAGCAGCTCCTGCTGTTCCTCCTCCAGCCACTGGCGCAGGCGGTTCTTGAAACGCAACCCCAGCACCCGTCCGGGCAGGAAGTAATCCCCCTTCACCCGCACCCAGCGCAGGTGATCCGGACTGAGCCCGCCTCCGGGCACGACGTAGTGGATGTGGGGATGGAAGATCAACTGCCGGCTCCAGGTGTGCAGCACGCCCAGCAACCCCGGCTCGATCCCCAGCTTCGAGAGGGCCACGTCCCTCAACGCCCCGCTGCTGTGGGCGAAGAGCTGGTGGTAAAGGAGCTTCTGGTGCGAGCGGATGACCTCGCGCAGACCCTCCGGCACCGTGAACGTCACCATGAAATACGGCACCGGCAGCAGCTTCGTCTTCTGCCGCCCGATCCATTGCGTGGCGTCATCATGGCCGCACTGCGGACAGGCCCGGTGCCCGCACGAATGATACGCGTCATGTTCCCGGCCGCAGTCGCAGCGGTGGCGCTGCCCGCCCAGGGCGGGCGTGCGACAGTTCACGATCGCCGCCACGGCAGCCCGGTGCGAAGGCAGGATGCGCTCCCCGAACTTCGCCTCGTAAGCCGGCCAGTGACGGCGGAGGACTTCGGCCAGCGGGATCACACAGCTTCAGCGCGGGAGGTTGCGGTGCAGGACATCCAGGGCGGCGCGGGTGCGGGCCTCGCTCAAGGCGGTGAGGTGGGTGTAGGTTCGGCGGCACCAACTGCGGCACGGCAGGGAGCAGCAGGTGTTGCGGCAGATCGCCGCGCTGCAAGTGCCCGAGGGGGCGCAAGGGGGGATCATCCGCCGGGAGCAGGGCTGCTTCGCCGGTCATGCCAGGCGGATGAACTATCGCACCCTGTCACGACGCGGATGGCCGATTGGTTCGGGGCCGGTGGAATCGGCCTGCCGGCAGAACCAATGCCGGTTCAAACGCCCCGGCCAGTTCTGGACCGCCAGAGGCATGCGCCACCTCGGTGCCCTCACCGAAACCAGACACAATCATCATTGGGATGAACTCTGGCTCACCTCCTGATCGGGGGCAGTGTCAAGATGCGCCCGATGAAACCGCCCGCAATATTGAAGCTGGTATCAGCGATTGGGGTTTATAATAGTCGCCCATGTCTGATTTGACGATGAGCGGGAATCGCTCTAACGCCGCAGGCAGCACCGGTGCCCGACTTGGCGCGCTGGACTTGATCAGGGGCGTGGCAGTCCTTGGCATTCTACCCGTCCACATCAGTCTGTTCAGCGGTCCTGGGTTCAACCCGCAACAGGGTGCCGAGAGCTGGCAGGACCACCTTCTGACCGCTCTGGTGATGCTGTTCTTCGAGGGTAAAATGGTGACGCTCCTGTCCATCCTGTTCGGGGTGGGGTTGGCCATGCAGGCCCGGCAGGCACAAGCAGCCGGACGCCAGTTCGCGCCTTACTACCGACGCCGCATGATCATGCTCTTTCTCTTTGGCTTGGCCCATGCGCTCCTGTTGTTCCAGTTCGACATCCTGACATCCTACGCTGTTGCTGGGCTGATCGCGTTGTTGTTCATACGGGTGTCGGATCGTGCATTGGTGCGGATCGCGGCAGGCTGCCTTGCGTAGTGCTATGCACTGGTGTTGCTGTTCCTGGCTCTCACGACGTTCCTCATCCCATCGGTTGATGCCCCGGCCAAAGAACCTGCGGATGCTGCGGTAGTGGTGCAACCCGCCGAGACTTCCACGGCGGCAGTGCCATCGACGGAGCCGGTTAGTTTTGTGGATAAGTTGTTTTCTGAGGAGCACGAGACACGAGTTTTTCGCGAAGGAAAACTCCAGGAGATGATTTTGCACCGCGCGTTCTATCTGGCGGTGGTGGCCATCCTATTTTGGGTGGAGGCCGGCTGGTATATTTTGGCGTGCATCCTGATTGGGATTTGGCTGGAGCGACGCGGGGTGTTCGACCAGTTGGACTCACGCCGCCTCCTGTTCCGCAGTTTCAATCGTTTCGGGCTGGCCTTGGGCGTTGGGTTTCACGCTGCCGGGATAGTTGCCTACCTGCGCGACCCTGAGAGCCTGGCTTCTTTATGCTTGCTCGTTCTGGGTGTCCTGCCACTCGCTTTGTTCTATTTGAGTTTGCTGACCTGCTGGGCGGAGAGCGGTCGGGCGCAATGGCTCCAGAACCTTCTGCGCGACGTCGGGCGGATGTCGTTGAGCAATTACCTGATGCAGTCGCTCGTGTGCGGCTTTGTGTTTTATGGCTACGGCTTCGGGCTTTATGGGCGTTTGGGACGGGCGGCCACGTTCGGGATTGTGCTGGCGATATGGATATTGCTCTTGTTCTTGAGTCGATTGTGGCTACAGCGCTTTCAGATGGGGCCGGCTGAGTGGGTATGGCGCAGCCTGACCGATGGAAAATGGTATGCCCGAAGGCATCACGCATGAACTCCTCCCGAACGTATGGATGTGATGCTAACGGCCAGGGTGCTGCAACGCATTCAGTCATTGAATCAGAACGCATGCCCTGCCGCGTGCGGAGACGTTCCTGCAGATGGGCCCACCCGGGCAACCTCGGCGGGCATGATTCCCTGCTCAAAGAGGCGTGCCGCCTTCAGGTGCCGGCGCTGCAGCCCGGTGAAGTCTCTTTCCTGTCCTTTTGGAAAACCCATGCACCACTGGATGCATGATCAAAAAACTATTCACCTTTATTTCCAGTTATCAATAGCAATCCCTCTCACCGATCTGTTTGGAAGGTGGAACCATGACTAAACTCAAACACTTCTGGAGCAATCTGCGCGCGAGCTTCTGGTTTGTGCCGGGGTTGATCGTCGCGGCCAGCATCGCAGTCGCTGTGGGATTGATTGAAGCGGATTCCGCCGGGACCAGGGACTGGATGGCAAACTGGCCACGCCTTTTCGGGGCCGGCGCGGCGGGCGCGCGCGGCATGCTGGCCACCATTGCCGGCTCGATGATGACCGTGGTGGGAGTCACGTTTTCGATGACCTTGGTGACCCTGGCGCTCGCTTCGAGCCAATACACTTCACGCATTCTGCGGAACTTCATGAGTGACCACGCCACG
>CAYQCZ010000544.1:0-3053 GCA_964415955.1 uncultured Verrucomicrobiota bacterium
TGGCCAGGTTGCGCCACTCATTCAGGTCGGAATCCATGTCATACAGCTCCTCGCTGCCGTCGGCGTAGCGGATGTAACGCCACTTCTCGGTGCGGATGCCGTGATTGCCCTGGTTGTGCGAGGTGATGGCGGGCCAGGGGCGGCGGGCCTTGGCATTCTTCAGTTGCGGCACGAGGCTGTGACCTTCGAGGTCCTTGCGGGGAGGCATGCCGGTGAGTTCCAGCAGTGTGGGAAAGATGTCGAGCAGCTCGGCCGGACGCGTGCAGCGCTGGCCCTTGGTGACTCCCGGACCGGCGAAGATCAACGGCACCTTCGTGGACCGGTCCCACAGGGTGTTCTTGCCGGAGATGGCCTTCTCCCCGAGATGCCAGCCATGGTCCCCCCATAGCACAACAATGGTGTCTTCGCGGTGCCCCGTCGCATCCAGTGCGTCCAGCACACGGCCCACCTGAGCGTCCATGAAGCTGACACTGGCCAGATAACCACGCACCATGGGCAGCCACTCGTTGCGGTCCTTCAAGGTTTTCAACCGCGGCTCCGGAAGGGTCCAGTGCAGATACCACGAGAAACGCGGTGTGTCGTCACGGTCGTTTTCCAGAACGGGCGGCAGGATGACCTTGTCCTCGGGATACATGTCGAACCACTTTTGCGGCGCAAAGAGCGGGACATGAGGCAGGCGGAATCCACAGGCCACGAAGAAGGGTTTGTTCGAGGGCGCGGCCTTCAGGGCTTCAATGGCAGCATCGGCGATCTTGTAATCTGCTGCGTCCTCATCCTTTTCAGGGAAGGGGCCCCAGTCCATTGCGGGATGACGGGGTTCCGGCAGGTTTGCGAAGGGTTGGGACGGGCGTCCCATGCCGGGTGCCGGGCCCCAGGTGTTGAATTCGCGGGCGCGGTGTTGCGGCTTGAATGAACCGTCATGGTAAATCTTGCCGCAGGTGTAGGTGTGGTAACCTGCTTCGGTGAATGTCTGCGGCAGTGTTACATGGTTTTTTGTGATGTCCACGTCGCGGATGCCCGGTGCCAGTCCGTAGATGCCCGTGCTGGTGGGACGCAGACCCGTCAGCAGGCTGGAGCGCGATGGGTTGCACAGGGGCGACTGGCAGTGCGCGTTGAGGAAGGCGGTTCCACGGGCGGCCAGCGAGTCGATGTTGGGTGACTTGACCTGTGGATGTCCGCGCAAATAACCGAGCCAGTCGTTCTGGTCGTCGATGGCGATGAAGAGGATGTTCGGGCGGCTGGCGCATTGGCTGGTCGCTGTGCATGCAATCAACGCAGCCGCAAGCATTGGCAAAAGGGAATGTCTCATGTGTTGGTCCGCTTCGGTTAAGATGCCTCCATCATGCGTGCAGCAGAGCGATGGAGCCAGCCTAAGTTTCCACCCAAAAGCACGGGCCATTTCAAACGGAACCCTTGTGATGCGAATGGCTGCGAGCGTTCCGGTGGCTCACAAACAGAAAGATTCCCCGCGGTAACTGTAAGCATCCGGGCCGTTCCACGTCTGCATTTTCAGAACAGACTCCGGGATGCAACTGTGATGGAAACAAAACTTTGTATGGGCAGGAAATTAGTTGACCATTTAGTGAAATAAAATACTTTAGACCCGTGCCGTGTGGTGCACACGCCAACAAAAAACCTTGGATTATGGGCAGATCAAGCGATGCAAAAGAGAGGCTGTTGAAGGCCGTGACGGAGTTGATCTGGTGCGGTTCCTACGGCAGCACCACGGTCGATCAGATTTGCGAGCGGGCCGGAGTCAACAAGGGCAGTTTCTACCATTTCTTTGATTCCAAGGCCGCCCTGGCCGAACAGGCCATCTTGTCGGGCTGGTCCGAGTTCCGAATTCAATATGACCGTGTGTTTTCGCCCAGCCAGACGCCGCTCCAGCGGTTACACGCCTACTGCGAGTTTTGTCAAAGCAACCAGGCTGAACTCAAGAAACAATATGGACATGTGCTTGGGTGTCCGCTTTTCACGCTGGGTTCCGAGGTGTCCACACAGGAGGCCGCGCTGAAGCGGGCCATCGAACATGTCATGATGCAGATCATCCGGTATTTCGAAACCACGGTCCGGGATGCGGTGGCGGAGGGTGAGATACCTGTTGTGGAGCCGGCATGGGCTGCCAGAGACTTGTTTGCCTATGCCGAGGGGCTTTTGACGCAGGCGAGGATTCACAACGACGTGGCGGTTCTTCGCGACATGGAGTCCGGCATGCACCGTCTTCTGGGTGTCCAGAGGATGGAGCGCAAGGCGGCGTGAAATTTTTTGATCAGTATTTGACTGAATGGACAACTAAATCATTTGAACCATGAACATGACCTTGCTCGATCGCCAATATCGGTTCCCCATTTCGAACCGTTTCCGTGACGTGGGAAGGCTTGCCTGGCTCGGCCTGAAGGCCGCGTTGGAAAGACCCCACGTGCGTGCGGACATCGCCGAACGCAAACTCATCCGTGCAGCCATCCGTGAGGCGGAGGCCATCGCCTGGCAGACTCCCTTCCCGCACCTCGTGTTTCCCGAGCTGGCCCGGGAAAAGATTGAGAGGGCCCGGGATTGGGCGCGACGACAGGCCTGTTTGCTGGGCGAGGGCTGCGAGGATTGCTTCGCCCAGTAAAGATCGAGACGTCAAAACTTACAGAGCTGCCCCCCCCCCCATTTTCTTCCGCACTCCTTATGCTGAAATTCACGCTACCTTCCGCCTTTTTATCCTCCATCGTTCCGGGTCTTGCAGCCATGTGGATTGCGGGATGCAAGCCCAGCCAGAGCGGGCCGCACGGGCCGCCCCAGATGCCGCCGCCGACGGTGACGGTGCTGCCTGTCGAATCACGGGAAATCATCGAGTGGCGGGAGTTTACCGGACGGACCGCCCCGGTGGAATATGTCGAGGTCAGGCCGCGCGTTTCCGGGCACATCCAGTCCGTGCTTTTTCACTCGGGACAGATGGTGCGGAAGGGGGACGTGCTTTTTGAAATCGATCCGCGATGGCATCAGGCGGCGTTGGACCAGGCTGAGGCGGCCTTGAGCATGGCCGAGGTGCGTTTGAAGAATGCCGA
>CAYQCZ010000545.1:0-3046 GCA_964415955.1 uncultured Verrucomicrobiota bacterium
GTGCTCTGCCGTGATGTCGGCTAGGGCTGTCTTGATGAGCGCTTCATCCATGACTCATATCCTCACCGGAATGTTCTGCTTCGCCAGAAACTGCTTCACATCGCCGACGGTGAACGTCCCGAAATGAAAGATGCTGGCCGCCAGCACGGCGTCGGCTTTGCCGTCCAGCAGCACTTCGGCCATGTGTTCAAGGGAGCCAGCCCCGCCACTGGCCACCACCGGCACGCCCACGGCTTCACTCACGCGCCGGGTGATCATGAGATCAAAGCCCGCCTTCGTGCCGTCGGCATCAATGCTGTTGAGCACGATTTCTCCTGCGCCCAGCGACACCGCCCGCTCCGCCCATTCCACCGCGCACATGCCGGTCGATTTACGTCCGCCATGCGTGAACACCTCCCATCGTGGCACAGGCGGGACGCCCGTGCCACTAACCCGCTTGGCATCGATGGACACCACGATGCACTGGCTCCCGAATTTCTCCGCGCCCACGCGGATGAGGTCCGGGTTCGTGATGGCGGCGGTGTTGATGCTCACCTTGTCGGCACCCGCCTTGAGCATGACGCCCATGTCTTCCACCGTGCGGATGCCTCCGCCCACGGTCAGCGGCATGAACACCTGGTCTGCGACGCGTTCGATGACCTCCACCATGGTGGAGCGGTCATGCGCGCTGGCGGTGATGTCGAAGAACACCATCTCATCGGCGCCCTGCTCGTTGTAGCGCAAGGCCAGTTCGACCGGATCGCCGACATTGCGCAGTTCGCCGGCCTCGGCCTTGCCGAATTGCACGCCACGGGTGACCTGTCCACCGTGGACGTCCAGACATGGAATGACTCGTTTCGCCAGCATGAGATTAGACTTTGACCACCGATGAACGCAGGTAAACGCAGATTCCAATAAAACAGAAGGGGCGGCTCTCAATACCTGCAGCATCAGGTTCCGGAGTCTCAGCGACCGACGGCCTCAGGCGCTTCCATCGGAGTTTATTTGTGTTCATCAGCGTTTGGAAAACAAAAGCCCCGACGACTCAATCGAATCATCGGGGACCATTCACACGCAGGATCGGCAGGGGAGGCTCCGCGCGGGTCCCTCATTCATGCCGGTGCCAGCGATTCAACAACATGGGGCTTACTACAAACCAAAGGCCGCCCCATCGCAAGCCCGCTTTACCGGGCGGGATTCTACATGAAATACGCAATGAATTACATGCCAGCGGCATAAAATCCCGTTGACCCCCCGGAGGCCGCTTACCTAAGCTGCCGCCCGCACAATCCCTATCCAAAACAATCTATGAGCAAAATCGTTCCTCTCATCAGCTCCGGCACCGCCGGCCCCCTTGGCGTCCTCCACCTGCCCCGCCTCTGGCAGAAAGTGTCCCTCGAATCCGTGGGCAAACTGGCGGACGGTTATCCCGGGATCGGCCAGGGTTACGACATGATGGTGATCAGCGCCCTCGGCCTGGATGCTGACGCGGTCAAGAAGTTCATCGCTGACAGCAAGCCCACCTATCCGCAGTTCGAGGCTTACGTGAAGCAGAATGCCAAGAACCTGACCAAGGCGAACATCCACAAGCTCAACGTCGCCATTGCCGGCTACATCCACGCCGACGACACCCGCAAGGGCATCCTCAGCGCCAACGGTCTGGCCGACGACGGCTCCGTTCTGCCTGACGCCATCAACCTGAACAACCTCGACGACTGGTTCGAGTTCCATCAGTCCACAATCAAGTAATCAGGTCTGCAAGACTTCAGAAACCCGCAGGGCAACCTGCGGGTTTTTTGTTGCCACTGAGGCCCTGTCCGGGAAGAGCGAAATCAGGCTGGTCTTTCGTGCCAGTCTGTGGAGGATGGTGTCATGAAACCCTCGTTGAAGGCCCTGGCGTTTGAAAACATCAGCCGTCGCGACGCGCTTCGCACCCTTGGCATGTCCACGGTCCTCGCAACCGTCCCTTCATGGCCGGTGTTCGCCGCAGAAACCGCCACCGGCAAGGATTCGCTCCCGATGCAGTTCTACAAAAGCCTGACCGATGAGCAGCGCGCCAGCATCTGTCTCCCTCTGAACCACCCGAAGCGCGGCTACGTCAGCAACTGGTGGTATATCTGTCCCGAGCAACGTCTCAACACGTTCTACACGCCGGAACAACAGGATCTGGTGAAGCAAATCTTCGAGTCCTTCCATCACCCTGAGCACCGTGAAAAGATGAACTGGCAGGTCCAGAAGGACCTGATGGGCGACATCAAGAACACCCCGTCCGTCGGCTTCTTTGGCACGCCGAAGGACAAGGATTTTGAATTCATTTACACGGGCCATCACGTGACACGCCGCTGCAACGCACATACGGACAAGGGACTGGGCTTCGGTGGACGCCCGATCTTCTACGGCAATTTCGCCAAGGCCTTCCGCGAGTCCAAGGACCACGAGGGCAATCCGTTCTGGTATCAGGGCCTTGTGTTCAATGAATTCGTCAGTGCTCTGGATGGCAAACAGCAGGAGAAGATCCTCGTTGGCCGCGAACCGCGCAGTGAAAGCCCCGCCCAGGTGATCAAGAAGCGCAAGACCGACCTGCCCGGTCTGAGTTGCGCCGACCTGAGCAAGGATCAACAGCAGAAACTGCTCGAAACCATGCGCCGTATGCTCGCCTGTTTCCGGCCCGACGACATCAATGCCACCATGAAATCCATTGAGGAGGCCAAGTTGATCGAAAAGCTCTTCATCTCCTGTTACGGCGGCCCATACGACATCGGCAGCGATCGCGTGTGGGACACCTGGCAGATCGAGGGGCCCGACATGGTCTGGTATTTCCGCGGCGTGCCACACATCCACGGCTACTTCCACCTGGCGGTGTAGCTGAAACGATGAATTGAGCAAAAGCACTAACATTTCCCCCTGCCCACGACGACAGAGGGAAGTAATGGCCAGTCAATCCGCGTTTCATGGTGACCAATTAAACAACCTTTAATTCCCGTCGGACAAATTAAAGGATGCGGCCTTAACCTTTAAGGAAACGCTGATTTAATCTCCAGCTTTGTGTTGTTTGTTGGCGACGAGG
>CAYQCZ010000546.1:0-3044 GCA_964415955.1 uncultured Verrucomicrobiota bacterium
GGGGTGGTGCCAAGTGGAAGAAAGACAATTTACAGAAAGATTTTTACACCCCCAAGACAAATCGCGCGCCGCGATTATCTCGGAGGAGATGGAATTGTTTGACGAACAAAAAGCGAAAATGTTTTGGAATGTATTCCGAGACGGGTTCTGCCACTCGGGTATGCCTTTCGAGGACTCCAAGTCGGCTCGTAAAGAAGGGCGGGTTCTACCAAAAATCAGTTTCAATGCTTCGTATCCCGCCAAGCCAGTCTTTGCGAAAACCAAAGATGGAGAGGATGTCATTTGTTTGAACCCGTGGGGCTTTTGTAAGTTTGTGTTGGACAAGTATTTGGCTGACCCCCAATTGCTAACGTCCCATCCAGATGCACCGCTCTTGACAGTTTCATTGATCGTTTCGGACGAGATTGACATCGCACCCGCAAAAAAATGAAAACCCACATGTTCACGCTTGCCAAGCGCACGACAATTGGCCGCTCTCTTCGCATCCTAATCGCAAGGAATTCAATTCATGCGCCCGTCCTGTTGTTTGTGCTGCTGCTATCGGGCTGTAATCGCGGCAAGGTTGAGGAGTTGCAGGCCGAGAACACAAAGCTGATGGCCGAGCTCGAAATGATACAGGAACAACTCAAATATGTGGCTGGAAAGCAAAAGCAGGAAGCAGCCGCACGTGAGCTGGAGGAAGCCAAACGAATTCGAGAGCTCGCAGAACAGACGGAGAATGCAAAGCGTGAACAAATGGCTAAGAAGGCTCAGGCAATCGACAAGTGTTTTGACAGGATAGATCTCCAGATGAAGGCGCTGATGAACGAACCGCGCGATTTCGCTTTTAAGAATAAAGCGGAAAGGGAAGCGATTGAATCCCGATTGAAGACGTTTGCAAATTCCAAGCAAACAGCCATCGGTGAGCTAATCATAGAATTGAAAGACTTGGGATTCCCGGCTACTAGCGACTTGGACTTTGCGATTCAGTCCTTTGTCCGAAACTACATATCGATGATTTTTCATCAACGCATGAGCTATGACTACATCGAGATAGGATCGGGTAAACACGCCGAGCAGGCGGCGCAAAGCGGGAAATACATGAGCGAAGCCTTCGCCGATATGAGGAAAGTTGGTGAAATTAAACGAGGTCTTCGACTAAACGCATCTGGTGGTTTGGAAAAGCCGTGATGAGGCTACGACGCGGCCATTTTTAGAGTTATAAGGGACTGAGTCTCCTCATGTCGCTGGCTACGTATTGAATGAGAAGTGTCAGTTCAGGCCATTGGAAGGAAAGTGACCTGTGAAGTGCCACATGTGAGTTGCACGGAAGCTGATGGATATGGGTTCATCCTCGCACTTCGCAGTTCAGTGCATTGCTCAAAAAACGCCCTTGTCCTTTTCAGACAAGCTACAAGTCACACCCGCACCATGCCGCGGCGGATGGCTTCGGTGGCGGCCTGGGTGCGGTCGGCGACGCCCAGTTTGCCGAGGACGACTTTCACGTGGTTCTTCACGGTGTTCTCCGCCACACCGAGGTCGGAACCAATCTCCTTGTTGCTGCGGCCTTTCACAATGAGTTCCAGCACCTGGCGCTCGCGGTTGGAAAGCTCGGGCATGGCACGGCGGGCCTCCAGCCGGTCGGCGATGTCCGCAGGCAGCATGTAAGCATCGTTGCAAATCCTGCGGATGGTCTCGAACAACGTGTCGCCATTGGTGTCCTTGAGCAGATACCCCGCAGCACCCGCTTCGAGTGCGTGATAAATGTCCTCGTCGCTGTCGAACGTGGTCAGCACCAGCACACGAGCATCGGGAAATGCTTCACGAATCTTCCTGGTGGCCTCGGCTCCGCCCATGTCCGGCATGCGCAGGTCCATCAACACGAGGTCAGGCTGGTGAACAGCATGGGCTTCCACGGCTTCCATGCCGCCTGACGCCTCCGCCACCACCACCATGTCATCCTGTGTTTCCAGCAGGCCACGCAACCCCAGCCGGACGACGAGGTGATCGTCCACCAGCAGCAGCCTGATCTTTCGCGCGGCCATGGTCATGTGTCGGCAAGGATTTCCACCACCGTGCCCTTGTCAGGTTCCGATGTCACCGTGAGTCTGGCGCCAATCTGCTCTGCGCGTTCGCGGATGCCCCGCAGTCCGAAGTGCCCGTTGGCCCGCACTTCGGGCCGTTGTGGATCAAATCCACAGCCGTCGTCGGCGACGCGCAGCCGCATGCCGGTGGGTTCGTAGTGAAGTTCGACGGTGACACGCCGTGCGCGCGCATGCCGCACGACGTTGTTCAAGCATTCCTGGCCGATGCGCAGGAGATTGTCCTCCACCACGCCCGGCAGTCTGCGTGCGCCGCCCTTGATCGAACATTCGAGTTCCAGCCCGGTGCCCGCGACGATCTGCCGGGCCAGTTCCGGTAACGCCTGGTCAAGTCCGCCGCGTTCCAGTTCGCTGGCGCGGAGGTTGAGCAGTGAACGGCGGAATTCCTCCTGCCCGTGGCGGGCAAGCTGGCGCGCGGTTTCCAACTGTGCCCGCGCAGGCGCGGCGTCAGCAGGCAGCCGCCGGTCGAGCGCCTCCAGTTGAAAGCCGATGGCCGAGAAACTTTGCGCCAGCGTGTCATGAATCTCCCGCGCCACACGCTGCCGCTCCTCAAGCATCGCCGCCTGTTCGATCTTGCTGCGGATGATCCGCGTCTGTTCCGTCACCCGGCGCCTGAGGGAGATCACCCAGACAAACGCCGCCACGCTCATGGCCAGCAGCGTCAGCGCCGCCACGGCCAGACGTTGTGTCGTCCACCACGAGGGAGCGGCCAGCACCGCAATGTCCGCCGGTGAACGCAGCAGCAGCTCGACCGTGCGCGGATTGGCGCGGAAGCCCGTGCCGGGGAAGCTGGATTCCTCCACGCGGCACACGCCTGTGAGGCGCAGTTGCGAGCCGTTGCGCCATGTAACTGCAGTGCCTGGAACACGTCCGCGAAGAATGGTGCCGTCCGCGATCAGGACCAGGCCTGTTTCCTCCGAGCCGGACAGCACTTCCAGCAGTTGCGCGTCCAGCGTGACAAGG
>CAYQCZ010000547.1:0-3039 GCA_964415955.1 uncultured Verrucomicrobiota bacterium
GGTTTCTTGTGGGGCCTCCAGTTCCCGGTCATCAAAAAAATCTGGACATCGTCCTTCGTGCTGGTGGCAGGCGGTTTCAGCGCGATCCTTCTCGGCGGCTTCTACCAGATCATTGATGTGTGGAAGTGCCGCAGCGGGTGGGAGCCGTTTGTCTGGATTGGCACCAACTCCATCACGGTCTATCTCGCCAACAACATCATTGGATTCCGCAAGCTGGCCGAACGCTTCGCCGGCGGCGATGTGAAGGCGTTCCTGGATGCCTCCATCACGAAGGGAGCCGGCGATCTGACGATCACGCTCATGGGACTGGCACTGGCCTTTGGTTTCTGCTGGTTCCTTCATCGAAAACGCATCTTCCTCCGTCTCTGACCATGGATGCGACGCACTTCCTCACTCTGGCCCGCAAGGTGGCCCAGCGGCAGGCATCCGCCCAGGAGCGTGATCAACTGGAACAGATTCTCCGCGCCTGTCCCGAGTTGAACTCCGAGTTCGATGACATCAAGCGCGAGTGCGGATGGCAGGAGGTGGGCAGGCCCGGCGCGACAGCGCTGGCCGCTCCTGACATTGATGATGATGCTGAGCACGCTGCGCGCGATCGGGCAGCGCTGGAGGAGGAACGGGCCTTCAAGCGCCAGCGCCGCACGTTGAACTGGCGTCGCTGGCTCAAGCTGGCGTCCATCGCGGTTGCCCTGGTGGTGATCTTCTGGCCGGAGGTCAAACCGCCCGCCCGGCAGGCCGTGGTCGCCCTGAACATCGTCCGCGGCACCAACACCCCTCCGGAAGTGCTGGAGGTGGAGACACGCCTGCTCAAGCAAACCTGGCCGGGCGTGGCATTGACCACGGCCGACACGTCCGAGGGCATCAAGGAATGGGAGGGTGACTGGCCGGACATCCCGCCTGAACGTCCGATCGTGAAGATCATCTACGACCGGCCTGCCGCACAACTCCGGATCTCAGGCATGAAGGGTCATGAACGTTTCCAGCAAACCTTTGCCGTGGTCAAGGGCCTGCCCGAGGCGTTAAAAGAAGCTCATGCATACCTTGCCTTCGAGCTTCAGTAGCGCCTTCCTGAGAAGCAGCCTCTGGCTGCTCCTTTCCCTTGGTTTGTGTGCCGCGTTCGCTGGCGACTGGCCGCGCTTCCTGGGTCCCAAGGCAAATGGCACTTCGGAGGAAACGGGGCTGGTCGATGCAATCCCGTCCGGCGGCCTCCCGGTTGCATGGAGGAAGGAGATCGGATCGGGCTACAGCGCCCCGTCGATCCTGGACGGCCGCCTTGTCCTTCACCACCGCGTGGGCAGGGAGGAGATCGTCGAGTGCATGGATGCATCCACGGGAAAATCCCTCTGGAAACATGCCACGCCCTGTGATTACGAGGATCCTTACGGTTACAACAACGGCCCGCGCTGTTCTCCCACGCTGACCATGGACCGTTGTTACACCTTCGGCGTGGAAGGCAGACTGCTCTGCCTGAACCTCGCCGATGGCACGGTGATTTGGGAGCGCGACACTGCAAAGGAATTCCGTGTGCCGCAGGCGTTCTTCGGCGTGGGCAGCACACCGCTGCTGGATGGCGACAAGCTCTACGTGATGGTGGGTGGACAGCCCAACTCGGGCATCGTGGCCTTTGATGCCGCCACCGGCAAAACACTCTGGCAAAGCGTGGGGAAGGACAACTGGGAAGGGGTCGTCACCCAGGGCTGGCGTGCAGAAGCGCCCTACAAATGGACCGGCGTCGAAAAATCCGCCAGTTACTCCTCGCTCACCATGGCGACCATCCACGGCCAGCGCCACTTGCTTTGTCTGATGCGCCAGGGATTGTGTTCCGTGGACCCGGCCACAGGCAAAGTGCGATTCAGCCGATGGTTCCAGTCCTTTGCCAACGACTCCGTCAACGCCATGACGCCCGTGGTGCAGGATGACCTGGTGCTGATATCCTCGGCCTACTATCGATGCGGAGCCGTCCTGCTGCGCGTGCTGCCCGACGGCAACAGCTTCGAGGACGTGTGGCGCGATCCGAAGCGCCATCCGATGGACATGAGCGATCGCGACCCGGAAACCGGCACCTGGAAGGTGCCCGCGCTCGAACTGCACTGGAACACGCCCATCCTGTTGGACGGCCATCTCTACGCGTTCAGCGGCAGGGACGAGCCGGACGCCACGTTTCGCTGCGTGGAATTCAAAACGGGCAAACTGAAATGGAGCCGCGATGAACGCTGGGCCAAACACCCGCGCCATGGGACGGTGTTCGACACCTTTGGACGCGGCTCGGCCATTCTTGCCGATGGCAAACTCTACGCACTGGGTGAAGCCGGGTTGCTGGGCATCTTCAAACCAAACCCGGCCCGCGTGGAGGAACTGGCCCGATGGCAGGTGCCGGAGCTGGGGTATCCCACCTGGGCAGGACCCGTCCTCGCACACAAACGCCTTTACCTGCGCTCCGAGGATCGCCTCATCTGCCTCGATGTGGCCAGGAGTGACAAGTGATCCATCACCGCCTCGAACCCCATGGCGAAAGTCTATTTCTATTACTCGGCGATGAACGCAGGCAAAAGCACCGTCCTGCTTCAATCCAGCTACAACTACCGCGAGCGCGGCATGAACACCCTTGTGCTCGCGCCAGCCATGGACAACCGCTTCGGCAGCGGCAAGGTCGCCTCACGCATCGGTCTCGAGGCCGAGGCACGCATGATCAGCCAGAGCGACAACCTCCTCGCCATCACCCGCGAAACCACCGCCTCCCAATCCTTGAGCTGTGTGCTGGTGGATGAGGCGCAATTCCTCACACACGAGCAGGTCCGCCAGTTATGTGCCATCGCAGATAAGATGGGAATTCCGGTGCTCGCCTATGGTTTGCGCACCGATTTCCAAGGAAAGCTTTTCGAGGGCAGCCAGTGGCTGCTGGCATGGGCGGACAATCTCATCGAGATCAAGACCATCTGTCATTGCGGACGCAAGGCCACCATGGTCCTGCGACTCGATGCCGATGGAAAACCCCTGAGGGAAGGCGCGCAGGTCGAGATCGGCGGCAACGAAAAATAC
>CAYQCZ010000548.1:0-3028 GCA_964415955.1 uncultured Verrucomicrobiota bacterium
TGTGCTCGAACCGGTCGCCATAACCGCGCTGGATGCCAAGGATGTCATCATGCTGCGGCCCGTCAAAACGGGTGCTCAGGAACGGCTCCATGAGCTTGGTCTGGCTGGTCGGGCACACATGGGCATAGCCCAGACCATGCCCGTGCTCGTGGGCAAAGACATTGCGCAGGATCCGTGAATTGTTGCCGGTGTTGTTGTAGGTGTTGTCCGCCGTGTCGAACACCATGTCACCATTGTTCGGGAAGAAATTGTAGGCGAGGACCCCCCCGTTGCCGTCGAGGGCATGACCTCCAATCCGCACGTCCCCACGCACGCCGACTACACCGGGGCTGCTGGGAAAGGTGGCACCGTCATCGGAGGCCACGTATTGGAAGCGCAGGCCGCTGATTTCGCTGAACCTGTCAAACACCTGCTGGAACAACGCCAGCCAGGTGGCCTGGTTGCCGTAAATGCCGTTCAACCAGGCGATCAAATTGCTTGGCGCGGTCGCGCTTGGTCCGCTGGGCAGCATGGTGCCTGGAATGCTGGTGCCGTCAGGTATGATGCTCCAAGTAATCGTGGTGGGGTCGCCCTGGCTCAACCCGCTGCCGTTCACCGCCGTCGTCGTCCACCGTTGCGCGAGGCGGAATGCCGCCAGTTGCGGATTCCGGGCGTAAAACTGTTGCACCACGGCAGGGTCGGTCCCGGGCGCAAAACAGACGGAGATGTCAGCACGGGACTCCGCATTGTAGGACATCAACTGGTTCATCAACCACCGCTGCGCAGGGTCCAGTCCGGCTGTTGACCGGGCATGGGTGTGATTGTCAATCGTTCCTGCGGCATGCAGGCAGGGGCGCATGCACAGGATGGCCACAAGGGCCACACAGAAACAAAATTGATTCGCTCCCCGATTCATCGTCCGACTGAGCAGGCTTTTCATAATGGCTGATCGCTCAACAAACATGACCACACTCCTGCGGCATGAACACACCATGCCGACATTTAGATGTTTTCCCTGTGGCTTGGCGCAGGCTAGGGGGCGCGCAGCCCCAAAGTCAAGGCGACGCTGTGCATGGGGGCCGGCCCGATTTGACAGTCAACGAACCCGGCGGCTATAGTAATCTTACAGTGAAGCTGAAACTTCAGGAGACGTTCAGCACCGACATTCAACCTCAACGGGAAAGGATTCAATATGGCAACGACAAACACAGACAGGGCGGTGGAGGAACTCCAATCACTGGCTGACAGCGCCGAGGCGCTTCTCGACAGCGCCGAAGGACAGGTGAGCGAAAAGACCCTGGTTGCACGCGAGAAACTGATGGCTGCGATTGAACGGGCCAAGACCACCTGCCGCAAGCTGGAGGACAAGGCGATCGCCGGAGCCAGGGCCACCGACCAGGCCATCCGCACACATCCCTACGAATCGATGTTTGTGAGTTTCGGTCTTGGACTCGTGGTTGGTCTCCTGCTCCGCAAGAAATGAACGGCCCATCCGGACAGGACGACGAGCCGGGTTTGCTGGCCAGCTTGAAAAACCTTGGGGGCAGTTTCCTCCAGGCCGTTCAAACCCGGCTGGAAATCCTCTCGGTCGAATTGCAGGAGGAGAAGTGGCGGCTTGTTCAACTCCTCCTGCTGGCCGGGGCCGCCGTATTCCTGTCCGTGATCGCGGTGATCACCGTCACGATCACCATCGCCATTCTCGCCGGACCGGAATGGAGGCCTTACGTTCTCTGCGGATTCAGTCTGCTCTACGTCGGGGCGACAGTGTTCACCGCCCGCGCGTTGCAAAGATGCCTGCGGGAACGTCCGCCGCCTTTCGCCTCCACGCTCGAAACCCTGAAGAAAGACCGTGAATGGCTGATTTCGCGCAAATCCGGGAACTGACAGCCCGCAAGAAACTCCTCGTGGCCACAGCCGATGTGCAGCGTTTGCTGCTCATTGATGAATGCACACGCGTCAGCGGGAAGCTGGCCGGCGTGGAGTCCGGCTACCGCGTCGCCCACAAGGCAATGCCCTTGATCAAGCTGACGGCTCCGCTGGCGGCATTACTTCTGCTGCGCCGCAAACCACGTCAGGCAGGCACAACCCTGCTGCAAAAGGCATCCAGCGGCCTGCGGATGGCTGCTGTCGGGCTTGGCCTCTGGAAGAACTGGAAAAACAGGCGGCGCCCATCAGTCGGGCCGACCTCCGGTTTCTGACCACCCGCCATCCCCCGCCAGATTCCCCCGTTGATTTTCCGCGTGAGCCGCCCTCATGCTCGGGCATCACATGAACCTTTCGACCATGGGGCTCCGGTTCGCCTGTCAGACGTCGGCGGCACGATTGTTCCTTGCAGTGTTTCTGGCCGGATGTCTGACGGAGACATGTGCGGCTTCTGAAAGGGTTCCGTGGACCACCTCCAGAATCATGGGATCGCCGGAGCCGCCGGCTCCATTCAAACTCGAACCCGCCTTCCCGCATTTGAAGTTTTCCAATCCCGTCGAACTGGTGTCCGCGCCCGACTCCGACCGTCTCTTCCTGATGGAACTGGGAGGCAGGGTTTACTCCTTTCCCGACAATCCCGGCACCTCAAAGGCGGATCTTGCACTTGACCTCAAGGCTGCCATACCCGGCCTGCACCAGTCCTACGGCATGGTGTTTCACCCCGGATTCGCCACGAACCATTACGTTTATCTTTGCTACGTCCTCAAACCCAAACTGCCGGATGGAACCCGTGTTTCCCGGTTCAAAGTCACCCAAACCAATCCGCCCACCATCGATCCCGCCAGCGAAACCATCCTTATCACCTGGCTCTCAGGCGGCCACAACGGAGGTTCGCTCCAGTTTGGCCCCGATGGCATGCTCTACATCTCTGCCGGCGACTCGGAATCGCCTTCCCCGCCCGACCCGCTCAACACCGGCCAGGACATCAGTGACCTCCTTTCATCCGTGCTGCGCATTGATGTAAACCGCGCAGACGCGGGACGCCCCTACCACATTCCACAGGACAATCCGTTTGTCTCCACGCCTGGCGCGCGCCCTGAAGTGTGGGCCTATGGTTTCCGCAACC
>CAYQCZ010000549.1:0-3028 GCA_964415955.1 uncultured Verrucomicrobiota bacterium
GGCTACCAGTTCAACACCGGGAGCTGGTCGCACCGTGCAGTATGGGGTGACATCGATGCGATTGATTTCGGCAAGAAGAACAGCAACGAACGCAAGCGGTTGGGCGATCTGCCAAAGACCGGTGAGTGGGTGAAGCTGGAGTTTGCCTTCAGCCAGCTTGGACTCGAGACATCGGACCCCATCAAAGGTGTTTCCTTCACCCAGTCAGGCGGCACGACCTACTGGGACAAGGCGGGTGTGACCGGGCAGGACAATCCCGCCGAGGATCCCGCCTTCTCGCTGGCCGCATGGGAAAAGGCCAACAACGGCAAGGCGCCCAAGGATCTGCCCAAGGACATCCAGGACATCTTCAAAAACATCAAGCCCGGGGACCGCAAGCCCGAGCACAACGAGAAGCTCCGCAAACACTACCTCGAAAACGTCTGCCAGTCGTTCAAAACCACGCTCAATCCGCTGCGTGACAAGCTCAAGTCCGTGCAGGATGCGCGCAACAAGTTCGATGATGCCATCCCGGTAACCCTCATCATGAAGGACCTCGACAAGCCCCGCGAAGCCTTTGTGATGAAGCGCGGCCAATACACGAACCCCGGCGAGCGTGTGACGCCCAATGTCCCCGCAGCGTTTGCGCCGCTCAAGGGCGGTGACGCCACCAACCGTCTTGACCTTGCCCGCTGGCTGGTGGACCCGCAGCACCCGCTCACGGCGCGTGTCACCGTGAACCGTTTCTGGCAGCAGCTGTTCGGAACGGGCATCGTCAAAACCTCCAATGACTTCGGCTCACAGGGCGAGCCGCCCTCGCATCCGGAACTGCTCGACTGGCTGGCGACGACGTTCACCGAGCAACACTGGGACGTGAAAAAGTTCATGAAACTGCTCGTGACATCTGCGACCTACCGGCAGTCGTCCGAGGTCACTTCATCCATGCTCAAGATTGATCCCGAAAACCGCCTGTATGCGCGTGGGCCGCGGTTCCGGCTGGATGCCGAGGTGGTCAGGGACAACGCCCTCTTCCTCAGCGGCCTGATGGATTTGACGGTGGGTGGCAGGGGCGTGCGACCCTACCAGCCGGAGAACATCTGGGAGCCGGTCGGGTTTGCGAGCAGCAACACGCGTTACTACAAGCAGGACTCCGGCGGCGCGCTTTACCGTCGCACGCTTTACACCTTCTGGAAACGCACCGCACCGCCGCCCAGCATGACCACCTTCGACGCACCCAGCCGCGAGCAGTTCTGCGTGAGACGCGAACGCAGCAACACGCCGCTTCAGGCGCTGGTGCTGATGAATGACATCCAGCACTTCGAAGCCGCGCGCGGGTTCGCCCAGCGCATGCTCACACAGGGCGGCAGCACGGACGCGGATCGACTGGCATGGGGTTTCATGGCGGCCACGTCTCGTGAACCCAGCCGCAGGGAGCGTTCCGTGCTCGCGGATGCCCTTGAGAAGCAGAGGAAGCGTTACATCTCCGATGTGGAAGCGGCCAAGAAGGCCATCAGCTATGGTGAATCCAAGCCCGACGAAACATTGAACCCGTCCGAGCTGGCCGCCTACACCATGGTGGCGAACCTGATTTTGAACCTCGATGAAGTAGTGACAAAGAATTGAACGCCAACTTGCACACTGTAGCAGCGAACGTCAGTTCGCTCTGACTTCTGGGAAGTTTGAGCCGACTCACGCCGGCTGCTACAAAGTTAAGTAATCAGTGAACAGTGATCAGACAGTTTTGCCTGAGACATCGCCTGGTCCGGTGGTCGCTCCGCTGCGCCCAAAGCCTTACGAATGGGTGGTCATTGGGACATTTTTCGCAGCTGCATGTGTATATATGGTTTGGCAAACTCTCCAGACCTACCAACTCGCCGGTGGCAAAGTGACAGCCATTGCCATGGTAACAGGCTTCGCTCTTGGAGGTCTTGGTGCACTTCTTATTCTAAGGAAATTGGACATTCGCAAACCGGTCTCAGGATATCGCCTTTTGCTCATGATTTTGTTCTTCATGGTATCCAGCCGTATCGCAGCTTCGATCATTTCGCACTCACACCCATCGACGACAGACAACGCGACAACAAATTACACTCACACTGTGCAGCATGGTGATATTCTCGCGTTTGCAGTTTTCACTATCGGAAATATGAGGCGGGCGAGATCGGCCGCTACTCACTGACCACTGCTTACTGATTACTTTCCCATGAACATTGGATCATTGATCCTTGGACATTGGACATTTCATAACATGCACCCGCACCAGCAACACCTCCTCACCCAGACCCGCCGCCAGTTCCTTGCCAGTTCAGGCATCAGCGCAGGGGCCATTGCGCTGGCCCTGATGAATGGCAACAGTGCCTTCGCCGCGAAGACGGATTCCAGACGGGTCCACCCGTCACTGCCCGGACTGCCGCACTTCGCACCCAAGGCGAAACGGCTCATTTACCTGCACATGAACGGCGCGCCGTCGCAGCTCGACCTTTGGGATTACAAGCCGGGCTTGAAGAAGGAGTTCGACAAGGATTTGCCGGATTCCATCCGCATGGGTCAGCGGTTGACCACCATGACCAGCGGTCAGCAGCGGTTTCCGGTGGCACCGTCCATCTTCAAGTTCGCCCGGCACGGCAAGTCCGGCACGTGGGTGAGCGAGCTGCTGCCGAACATCGCGAAAAATGTGGATGACATCGCGCTGATCAAGACCGTCTTCACCAACGCCATCAACCACGATCCCGCCTGCACCTACGTGATGACCGGCAGCGAACTGCCCGGCAAGGCGAGCCTCGGTTCCTGGCTGAGCTACGGACTGGGCAGCGTCAACAATGACCTGCCGAGCTTCGTCGTGCTGACGCCTTTCGTGCAGAACCCCAGCCAGGCGCTTTTCACACGCATGTGGAGCAGCGGCTTCCTGCCGACGAAATACAGCGGCGTGGCGTTGCGCGGCCAGGGCGACCCTGTGTTGTATGTGAAGAATCCGCCCGGCGTCGATCCCACCGACCGCCGCACGATGCTCGACGCGCTGAACACGCTGAACACGATCAATCATGACCGC
>CAYQCZ010000550.1:0-3027 GCA_964415955.1 uncultured Verrucomicrobiota bacterium
GGAGCGGCTCAGGTACTTGAACTCCACTGGCTCGTGGCGGAAGGTCTCGTCAATGAGGTAGAGCTGGTCTTTGACCCGCTTGCGGCCTTCGATGGCGAAGTTCAGCAGTTCCAGCACCTCTTCCTGGCTCATTTCCCGGTGGGGGTACAGGAGCTTGGCCAGGCCGGAGAAGGTCTTGCGGATGGCCGTCTTGTCGCGGGTGGAGAGCGAGCCGTCCAGCTCGATGTGCTGGTCCAGGGTGCCGCTGTAGTCGGTTTTGCGCAGCTCGCGCAGGATCTCGGCCAAGTAGTCCACGATGAAGCCGTATTCCTGGGAGAAGACCTCGTTTTTGAGGATGCGCACTTCCCAGCCGGGGATGTAGAGGTGGATGCGGTCCAGGAAAGCGCCTTTGATGTAGCCATCGGGGATGGACTCGAAGAGGTGGGAGTTTTTGAGCATGTAGGTCACGGTGTGCTTGGTATTGCCCACGAAGGCCATCGAGGCGGTGGCCTGGTAGGTGTCCTTACCCCGGTTGAACGACTGGTTGGCCATGTAGTTCTGGAGGATTTTGACCAGGTCGCCATCGGTGCGGCGCGCGCCTTTTTCCTGCTCGAACTCGTCGAGGGCCACCACATCCCAGTAACCCACCATCAAACGCTTCCGCCCGTTCAAGCCGTCAATGCCATCATGGCTGCGCAAATCCCTGCCCCACTGACGCCGCCCGCGCTCCGCCGCAATCCACAGCCGCTTGCCGTCGGGCGAAAGCGCGACATCCCCCCGTGCCTCGTATTCAGGTGTGCTGGCAATCGCATGAATTTTGACGGTTCCTTTCACTGTCACATGGGCCAGTCGCAGGTTGAACTCACCGCCAGCCGACGAATCGTAAACCACCCATGCACCCGACTTGTCCGCCACAACGCGTGGTTCCCAGTTGCCGCCTTCGGGCTGGCTGATCGTGAACTCCCGCGACCACTGATTTGACTGAGGATCGAACCAGCGCAGCAGGATGTCCGCCTGGCCTCTTCGCAGAGACTGCCAGACCACCCATACCCGGCCCGATGGATCGCTCGTTGCATGAGCGAACGTGTCGCTGCCTTCCGAACTTGCCAGTGTTTGCTCCGGTTCCAATTTTCCATCCGCCCAGCGACGCGCCCGGAGCGTCATCACATCCCGTGCATCCACCTGGCCCCAGATGCACCACACACCGCCGCTTCCATCCACGGCGACTGCCGGTTGATGCAGCACGCCCCGCTCAGAGACCACCGCAACGGGCTTGAAGGCGTCAGCCTCGCGCCGGGCGAGGCGCAGGACATCCGCCCTGCCATCGTGATCAATCGCTGCCACCCAGACTGCGCCTTTTGAATCCACAGCATAGCTTGGGAAATCGATCTGATGATGCGCCTCGGCCCAGATCCATTGACGCCCAACCGGCGAGGGTGACGCCGCCGGCTTCTGGGCATTTGCTGCCTTCGCCTTACCTTTGGCCTTTTCTTTGGGGGCTGACTTCTCCGCCGCTTGCCCGAGCAGGACAAGCGACGCCGCCACAGCCAGTCCAACGGCAGCAAACCGTTGCATCACGCCAGATTGTTTCTGTTTCATGTGTGGAGTGATAATGGCACCGTGGGCACAGTCAGGCCAGAACGAGTTGATCTGACCGACCTTGACGCTAACGGCAGACCGTTAGAGCCTCGCGTCCATGTTTTTGACCGGCTTCAACCCACTGTGATGCAGGCTCCCATTCCATCGGACTCTCAAAAGCCAGATGACGCCGCCACAGGCAAAACTGCCGGTGGCGAACCCCTTGCAGCGCAACTGAACGCCGCTGCGGCCTTGCTGGAACGTGTGGCCAGAGACCGCGCCCTGCTGGCCCAGTTGTCGCTGGAGGAACGCACACGCCTGCTCACCGCAGCGGGTGAAATCTACTGCCCGGATTTGAAGGAACGCCGCCGCCTTGTGAAGGCGCGCATCAAGCAGCGCAAGGCGGAGAAGTCCATGAAGTCGGAAACGGTGCTGCACGAAACGGGCATCCGTTCGCTTCGGCGCAAGCCGGTGTTCACGACGCCAAATGTATTTCCGCCAGCAGACTTCGAGCAGATCGAAGTGACGGATGCATCGGATTTCCGCGAAGTGGTGGAGCCGCAGAACTGCTACATCTGCAAGCGCGACTACTCGCAGGTGCATCACTTCTATGACCAGCTCTGCCCCGAATGCGCCGAGGTGAATTTCTGCAAGCGAACGGAACTGGCCGACCTTAAAGGCCGTGTGGCCTTGCTGACAGGCGGGCGTGTGAAGATCGGCTACCAGGCGGGGATCAAGCTGCTGCGATGCGGCGCCCGGTTGATTGTGACCACGCGGTTTCCGCGCGATTCAGCGGCCCGTTACGCGCAGGAAGAGGATTTTGAGCACTGGAAGGACCGGCTGGAGATCTTCGGCCTCGACCTGCGCCACACGCCCAGCGTGGAGGCTTTCTGCAGCCATTTGCTCGCCACGCATGACCGGCTGGATTTCATCGTGAACAATGCCTGTCAGACCGTGCGACGGCCACCGGACTTCTACCGTCACATGATGGAGCAGGAGACGGCTTCCTTGCAGTCGTTGCCGGACCATGCGCGACAGTTGCTGGGCGCGTATGAAGGCCTGCGCGGGTATCGCATGCTGCCGGAGGGGGATGATGGGAGTGTCGTTCCGACATCGCAGAGCCCCGGTCTGGCAGGGTTGACGCGCGCGGCGGAACTTTCACAGGTGGCGCTGCTGCCGGAGGAACTGGCGGCGCAGCAGGCGTTGTTTCCGGAGGGCCGGCTCGACCAGGATTTGCAGCAGGTGGATCTGCGGGAGCACAACTCGTGGCGCATGCGCATGCATGAGGTTCCCTCCGTGGAACTGCTCGAGGTGCATCTGGTCAACGCCGTTGCACCTTTCCTGCTCAACGCACGTCTCAAGCCGCTGATGCTCCGCACTCCCGAACGCGACAAGCACATCGTGAATGTCTCCGCCGTGGAAGGGCAGTTCTATCGCAAGTTCAAGACCACGCGGCATCCGCACACCAAC
>CAYQCZ010000551.1:0-3026 GCA_964415955.1 uncultured Verrucomicrobiota bacterium
GACCAACCCACCAAAAAAAGTCAGATCACTGCTTGAGTAGCGGAAGTCGGGCTAATCGAAAGAGCCCCTACACCCCCTTACACCTTACACCCCTCCAAATTTTCGCCTATTGTTTCGGGGAGGGTGTCGGGGTGTGCAATTCAACGACTTACAAAAGCAGCCTCGCGAAACAGTTCGAGAAAACGGGGCTTCCCCGGAGGTTGGATTTGCGAGGTTTCCCCCTCACGTAAGTGATTGAAATTCCGGGTGTTTCCGCCTAGTTCCCTCTATTTCCTGTTTCGGCAACACTAGGCTGTAGAATTGCATTCCAGTGGTAAATTGGTGCCAGGGAGAGGAATCGAACCTCCGACCAAGGGCTTATGAGTCCCCTGCTCTACCGCTGAGCTACCCTGGCACCACGGGCCACTTTCGTGGGGGTTGCCGACGTCTGGGACGCACGGCGGGAAGACATTTGCGAACGTCCGCCAGCGTGTCAAACGCAATGATGGGAGGCCCGATATTTTCCTTGGTGCCCTGCGGCCGCCTGCCTAGCCTGCGCGCGTGAAAGTTCTGGTAACAGGTGGCGCGGGTTACATCGGGTCCGTGTGCGTGGAGTTGCTCGTGGATTCACGGCATGAAGTGGTGGTGCTCGACAATCTCACGGAAGGGCATCGGGCGGCGGTGCATCCTGGAGCGCGATTCGTCGAGGCGGACATTGCCGATCAGGCGGCGCTGAGGGACGTGTTTCAAAAACACGGGCCGGGCGCGGTGATTCATTTTGCCGCATATTCGCTGGTGGGGGAGTCCATGAAGGCTCCGGGCAGGTATTTCCGCAACAATGTCGCCAATGCGCTGAATCTGCTGGAGACGTGCGTGGCGGCGGGGGTGGGGAAATTTGTGTTCAGCTCCACGGCCGCGACCTACGGGGTGCCGTCCTCCGTGCCGATTGATGAAGGGTGTCCTGCGGTGCCGATCAATCCATATGGGTGTTCCAAGCTGATGGTGGAGCAGATGCTGGAGTGGTTTGGCAGTGTTCACGGGCTGGAGCATGTGGTGTTTCGTTATTTCAATGCCGCCGGCGCCAGCCGGACCAGGGGCGAGGATCATCGCGTGGAGACGCATCTGATACCGAATTTGCTGAAGGTGGCGCTTGGACAGAAACCGCACTGCTAACTTTACGGAGAGGATCATGCAACGCCGGATGGGACCTGTGTGCGGGATTACATCCATGTGCTGGATCTCGCCGATGCGCATGTGCGCGCACTGGACGGGGGTGTCTCAGGCACATTCAATCTCGGCAACAACGCCGGGCATTCCGTGAAGGAAGTGCTGGAGTGCTGTCGCCGGGTGACGGGTCATCCCATTCCGGCCGTGATCAAGCCCCGTCGCGCCGGTGATCCACCTTCGCTGGTGGCCAGTTCGGCAAAGGCTCGCAAGACGCTTGGGTGGAAGCCATCTCATGCCAGTCTGGAGGCCATTGTTTCCAGCGCCTGGGCCTGGCACAAAGCCAACCCCGAAGGATACCGCGATTGACATGAGTGCAGATGGATTTCAGAGACGGCCCATGGGTGTTTTCGCGGTTTTGGCCGGGTGCCTGTCCCTGCTGCATGCCGGAGTGTGTGGCGAGGCCCCCAACCTCGCGCAACAGCCGGTGTCTGGATTCATCGAGGAGAACGACCTCGTGGCCAACACGGACAAGCATTACACGCAGGGATTGAAGCTCTTTTACTGGCACGGGGAAAACCGCCACATGGGCGGGCTGAAAAAGTTCATGGAATCCATGCCCACGCTGGGACTGGAAGCCAACGCCATGCGATGGGGGCTGACCATAGGGCAGAACATCTATACGCCGGGCGACACCAGCGTGCCGGGTTTGTTGATCAATGACCGGCCCTACGCCGGCTGGCTGTATGGCGGACTGATGCTGCAACGCCGAGGGACCGTGGGCGAGCACTGGCAGGCCTGGGATCATGCGGAGCTGGATCTGGGCATCATCGGCCCGGAATCGCTCGCCGGCGACGCACAGAACTGGGTGCATGAAATCCGGGGTTTCCAGCGAGCGCTGGGATGGGCAAACCAGTTGAAGACGGAGCCGGCGATCCAGTTGAAGCTGTCACGTCACTGGCTGCGCCGGTGGGATTTCGGCGGGCACTGGTCGTTTGATGTCATCCCGCATGGCGGCGTGGCCCTGGGCAATGTTTCAACGGCTGCGCACCTCGGCGGCACGGTGCGATTTGGAAGGTGCGTGCCCGTGGATCACGGCTATCAGACCATCGACGCGCTGGCCGTGCCGGCCGGTGGATTGACGGGCAGGGAAACGTGGAAGCACTGGGGCGTTTACGCCTTCGCCGGCTTGGATGGGCGTGCGGTGGCCTACACGGCGTTGCTGGACGGAAACCTGTTTCACAAGAGCCATCACGTCGATCGCCGCCCCGTGGTGGCGGACATCAAGGCGGGCTGGTCCGTGTGGTGGAAGCGGCTGGAAGCGACGTATGCCATGGTGCTCAGGACGGAGGAATTTCACGGCCAGTCCGAGAGAAACGCCTTCGGATCATTCTCGGTGCGATGGCGTTTTTGAGATGTCGCGATGACGATGGAGACCATTGATCCGTGTTACGAACCATCCAGACTCAGGTGACAGACCAGCCAGCAACCCCGCCACCACTGATGCCCGGCACGCTGTATCTGGTGGCGACGCCCATCGGCAATCTCGAGGATGTCACGCTGCGGGCGCTCCGCACCTTGCGCGAGTGCGATGTCGTGGCGGCGGAGGACACGCGCCACACCGGCCAGTTGTTGCGGCACTTCGGCATCAGCAAGCCTTTGCTGAGCTATTTCAAGTTCAACGAGGCGCGACGCAGCGAGGAAATCCTCGAACGTCTCCGGCGCGGCGAGAGGGTCGCTCTCGTCACCGACGCCGGCAGTCCGGGCATCAGTGATCCGGGCGAGCGCGTGGTCAATGCCGTCGTAAAGGCCGGATTGCGTGTGGAATCCGTTCCGGGCCCCTGCGCGTTGGTTGCGGCGCTGACCGCCAGCGGGCTGCCTGC
>CAYQCZ010000552.1:0-3015 GCA_964415955.1 uncultured Verrucomicrobiota bacterium
GATGTTCACCGCCACCGTATTGATCAACCGCAACGACCTGACCGCTCTGGAATGGAATGTGATCATCCTGATTGCAGGCGGCATCTCACTTGGGGCCGGCATGCAAATGACGGGCCTCGACCGCCTGATCGTCGGATGGCTGCCTCTTGGGCAGGGCTCCTCCGCATGGATGCTGCTGGCCGTGCTTGCCCTGGCCACGCTGGTGATGAGCACCTTCGTGTCAAACACAGCCGCCGCCAACCTGCTGCTGCCCATCGGCGTGACGGCGATGGCAGGCAGCGGTTCCGGCACCACCATCCTGGAAGCCTGCCTGTGCATCGCGCTCACCGCCTCCCTGGCCATGGCACTGCCGGTGAGCACCCCGCCCAACGCCATCGCATACGCCCAGGGGGAGTTGAACACCAGGGACATTGCCGTCCCAGGCACGATGCTCGGCACGGCAGGCACGCTCGCCGTGGTCCTTTTCACCGGCTGGCTCCTGAAGCTCTGGGGGTTGACCGGGCAGGCCGGAACGACCAGTTGAAGCAACTGAGGAGCATGGCCGTCCCGGCTTGCGGCCTGTCCCGAAAAACGTCCGGGGGGCGGCGGTTCCTCTGGTGCCGCCTGATTAAGGGTGTGCAATCCGCAATGCGCCTTGCCACTTGCAGTCGTGTTTCCTAAAACTCGGAGGATACAGACATGCAGTTGCCCTTCAAAAATCAATCGACAGCGGCCACGCTGGTGCTCCTGGGACTTCTGACCGTGGGACTTGACGCCCCGGCCTTGGAACGCGGTTTCACCAGCCTGTTCGACGGGAAAACCCTCAAGGGCTGGACGCTCGCCGGCAAGAAGGGGGATGGTTATGTCGTCCGCGACGGGCACATCGTATGCACCGAGGGCGGCGGCGGCAATCTGCTCACCGAAAAGGAGTATGGCGATTTCATTCTCCGCCTCGAATACCGCGTGGGGCCCGGCGGCAACAACGGCGTCGGCATCCGCGCCCCGTTGACCGACAAGCAGATCGCGTATTACGGCATGGAAATCCAGGTGCTGGACGACGACCACCCCAAATACGCCAATCTGAAACCATGGCAGTTCTGCGGGTCCATCTATGGGGTCACACCCGCCAGACGCGGCGCCACCAAGGCCGCCGGCATGTGGAATTCCATGGAAATCACCGCCATCGGCCGGCGCATGCAGGTGAAGTTGAACGGGCGCAAGGTGGTGGACGCAAATCTGAACGACGTGACCGACCCGCAGATCATCGAGTCGCATCCCGGCATGCTTCGGGCCGTCGGCCGGATCGGACTCCTGGGGCACAACGACGAGGTGGCATTTCGCAACATCCGCATCAAGGAGCTTCGAGGCACGATCCTCGACAATCAACCGCCGGAGGGTTTCACCGCCCTGTTCAATGGAAGGAACCTTGATGGCTGGCGGGGGCTGCTGCACGCGCCCTATGACAACCCCTACAAACGCGACACCCTGTCCATCGACGATTACGTGACGCGCCAGTTGAAGGCGGATGCGCGCATGCGCGAGAACTGGCAGGCGGCCAATGGCATGATCGCCTACGTGGGTGATGGGTTCGACAACCTGGTGACCGACCGGGACTATGGCAACTGCGAGCTGCAGGTGGACTGGCGCGTGGAACCGGATGCCGACAGCGGCATCTATCTGCGGGGCTGTCCGCAGGTGCAGATTTGGGACACCTTCGGGAAGGATCTTCTGGCGCGCGTGGGTTCCGGAGGCCTGTTCAACAACAAGACCGCACCGGACAAGCCGCTCGTCCGCGCAGACCGGTTCACGGGTGAATGGAACCGTTTCCGCATCGTGATGATCGAGAACCGCGTGACGATCTTCCTCAACGATCAACTCGTGGTGCATGGAGGAAAGCAGGGGGTGCCCCTTGAAAACTACTGGAAACGCGATCTGCCACTGCCGCCGCTTGGTCCCATCGAGCTGCAGGCACATAAAACCAGGGTTCAGTTCAAAAACATCTTCATCCGCGAACTGCCATGAACAAGAAACTCAACCGCCGCTCCTTCCTCACACAAGCCACCCTTCTGGGAGGCACAGCCATGCTCGCCTCCACGGGGGGCGTCCACGCTTCCATTTTCAGCCGCAAGAAAAAGGAGTCGCCCAACGGCAAGCTCGACATCGGCGTGATCGGCACTGCGAACCGTGCGATGGCCAACCTGATGGGCGTTTCTCATGAAAACATCGCCGCACTCTGCGATGTGGATGAAAATTTCCTGGCCGCTGCGGCACAAAAGTTTCCCAAGGCCACGAAGTATAAGGATTTCCGCGACCTGCTGGATCATCGCGGCCTCGACGCCGTGGTGATCAGCACGCCCGACCACACCCACGCCATTGCCACGGTGATGGCTCTCAAGGCGGGTTTGCACGTCTATTGTGAGAAACCCCTGACACGCACCGTCTCCGAGGCGCGCATCGTGCGGGAGGCTGCACGTGGCAAGCAACTGGTCACCCAGATGGGCACGCAGATTCACGCGGGCAACAATTACCGGCGCGTTGTCGAGTTGATCCAGTCGGACGTCATCGGCTCCGTCTCCGAGGTGCATGTCTGGGTGGGTGCCACCTACCATGCGCAGGAACAGCCGATCGAGATTGTGCCGGTGCCCGCCCACCTTCACTACGATCTGTGGCTGGGGCCCGTTCAATACCGCCCGTATCACCCGGTGTATCTTCCCGCCAAGTGGCGCAACTGGTGGGCCTTTGGCGGCGGCACGCTTTCAGACTTCGGCTGCCACTACATGGACCTGCCCTTCTGGGCGCTGGGTTTGCAGGCGCCGCTCACCATCGAGGCGGAAGGACCGCTCCCCCACAGGCAAGGGCCGCCTGAGAATCAGATTGTGCGTTACGAGTTCGGTGCGCGGGGGGAACTGCCGCCCGTCAAACTCACCTGGTATCAGGGGCAGTTGCGTCCTCCACACTTCGCGCAGGGATTGCTTCCCAAATGGGGCAGCGGCGTGCTGTTCATCGGCTCCAAGGGCATGCTGCTGTCGGATTACA
>CAYQCZ010000553.1:0-3010 GCA_964415955.1 uncultured Verrucomicrobiota bacterium
CGCGCCGCCCGCGGCATCCGCCGACGCGCACGACGCGCCGATGGTGGTGCTGACTACAGCCTTGCCCATCGCCAGGGCCTCGTAAATTTTCAGGCGCGTGCCACCGCCGATGCGCAGCGGCACAACGTAGACTGCCGCCCGCCGGATATAGGGGCGTACATCGTCAACGGTTCCGGTTACAGTCACTCCAGCTTCCTTCGCGGCATCACGAAGTTGCTGGCTGGGATTGCGACCTACGATCGTCAATGAAACTTCAGGCACTTCACGCCGCAGCAGTGGCAGGATGGTGTCGATGAAATAACGCATCGCATCTTCGTTGGGGTGCCAGTCCATTGAGCCGGTAAACACAATTTCTGCCGTCTGCTCCCCGGTTTCGTGCCCCGATTCATCACCGCCCTCGAAGTAATCCACATCCACACCAGTGGGAATGGCTTCAATCTCGCCCTTTGGAGTGTCTTTCCCCAGCAGGAGTCGGTCATCTTCCGATACCGTGATCGTCAGTTGAGCGCGTTGACAGGCACGGTTCTCGTAGCGGCGCATTTTCCGCCACTCCAGTTCCAGTGCTGCCCGACGCAGCGGATTTTTGCTGTTCGCGCTGGTTCGCTGCCAGATCATGTACTCCACGTTGTGTTCAAAAAGGACAACCGGGGTCGGCCCTTCCAATACGACATTCGGCACTGCGTAAAGGAAATCGGCGACACAGAGATCGAAATGATTGCTGGTGGATACCCGCTCAACCTCTGCTGCCAGCAGTGCGTTGCGGCACTTGAACACACTGACCGGCAACGGTGTCATCCACGAGCGGGTGAGCGCCCAGAGAAACCCCATGCCGCCTCGTTTGGCCAGGGTGTGGGGCACTGAAGTGACCTGTGTGCAGTGCGGCAACTGCTCAGCCAGGGCATTCCCATCCTCGTCCGGTTCATGCGTGGTGAGCACCGTCACCTCGTGATGGCGCGACAACTCCGAGATGATGTGAAAGCTGCGCAAGCGTCCGCCGCTGGTCAGCGGCCACAGCCCACCCACCTTGACCCACAGGATGCGCAATGGAGGCTGACCAGAAAGAACCTGTGTTGTCATTGCAAGGATACGCTGGGAAGCTGCATGCGCGCTTCAGCCCGTCGGGAGGTCGATTGGATGCGCTCGGCAAAGATCATGGCCGGATCCTCGCCATCGATGAAGATGCGCTGCCAGATCTCGAGGTTGATTAACAGCCACAGCTGCTCGCCATGGTCGGCACGGCCGATTCGATGCTCCCCGGCTATCGCCCCGAGTTGGGCAGTGCAGAAATGTTGCCGCATGCGGGCTCTGTGCCCCAGCACGAATTCTTCGACCAGCCACCAAAACGGCCCTCTCAGCCACTCTCCGGTAGGGACTGGAAAGCCCATTTTGCGGCGCTTCATGATTTCAGGCGGCACGATATCCCTGACTGCATCGCGCAACAGGGCCTTGGTCACGCCGCCGTGCATTCGAAGGTGTCCGGGAATGGCAGCAACCTGCTCCACCAGGTGGTGATCGAGGAACGGAACACGGCTTTCCAGTGACGCGGCCATGCTCATCTGGTCCTGCTTCATCAGCAGTTCGACCAGGTAAGTTTGCAGATCTGCATTGCTCATGCAGGCCAGGGCATCCGTGCCGCCGGCATCGTAGTGAGACAATCCCTGGTCGTAAGTATCGCGATCGGTTTCCAGGCTGGGGTCCAGCAACAGGGCCTGACGGTGGTTACCGCGGAACACAGAAAAGTTTTCAAAAAACATCGAGCGTGGATCGTTCTCCAGCGCGAGGAAGCTGCGCTCGGCGTAACGTCGCAGTGGCCGGGGCAGTTTGGGCACGCCCTTGGCGACTGCCGCGCGTAAGCCGGCCGGAGTGGACCGTCCGAACCAATCGCCCAGGCGCAAATTCTGCTCCGTCACGCGATAGCGGTAGTCGTAACCCAGAAACAGCTCATCGGCGCCTTCTCCGGTGAGCACGACCTTCACATGTTCACTGGCCCTGCGTGAAATGATGTGCAAAGGCACGCTTGAGGTAAAGGCAATGGGTTCATCTTCATGCCAGATCAGTTTGGGCAACTCGCTGAAAAACTGCTCCGGTGACACCAGCACCTCACGGTGTTTTGCGCCAATGCTTTTTGCGGCGAGACGGGCAAATTGCATTTCATTCGCCTCAGCTTCCTGGAAACCCACGGAAAATGTCTGGACCGGGCCGTCGACCCGTGGGGCCATCAATGCTGCAAGCGCGGTTGAATCCAGTCCGCCGGATAAAAACAGGCCAACAGGAACATCGCTGACAAGGTGGCTCTGCACGGCATCTTCCAGGCCGCTGCGCACCTCGCCGACAAGATCCTCATACGATTTGGTAGAGTCTGCCTGGGCCAGGGGAGGCTGCCAGTAGTGCCGGTGCCGAAGACCATAAGCTCGCGACCAGGTCAGCGTGTGTCCGGGCAGTAATTTATGCACGCCTTCGAAAAATGTCGCATCTCCGGCCACAAAGCGGCAAGCCAGGAACTCGGGCAGGATGGCGCGATTGAAAACCGGCTTGCTGGTGCTGCCAGCCAGCAGGGCCTTGATCTCGGAGCCAAACAGTAATTCCGTATCGTTGATCGAGTAATAGAGCGGCTTGATTCCCAGCCGGTCCCGTGCGAGAAACAGGCGTTGGCGCGGTCCATCCCAGATTGCAAAGGCGAACATGCCGCGCAATTGTTCCACACATTTTTCGCCATACACTTCGTAGGCCCGTAACAACACTTCGGTGTCCGAATCCGTGCTGAAGGTACAGCCGTGGCGCGCCAGCGACTCGCGCAACTCCCGGAAATTGTAAATTTCGCCGTTGTAGGTAATCCAGGTATCGCCCGCGGGGTTACTCATGGGTTGGTGGCCGCCGGCGAGGTCGATAATCGACAGGCGCCGATGGGCGAGCCCGATGGGACCTCGCACCAGCAAGCCAGCGCCGTCTGGTCCGCGGTGAAGCAGACTTGCCCGCATTGCCCGCAAACGAGACTCCTCCACCTCTGAGC
>CAYQCZ010000554.1:0-3004 GCA_964415955.1 uncultured Verrucomicrobiota bacterium
GTAGTAGAGCTTGCGGCCCAGGTTCACCTTGGCCTCGTCTTCGGCGCTGCGGGGCAGGTTGTCGAGGCGTTTCAGGGAAGGTCCAAAGATGCTCAGGTCCACATCCTGGGCGCTGGATGGGGCGGGCTGTGCGACCATCAGAAACCCGGCGGCCAGAAGGCAGTTGGTCAAGGTCAGTTTCATTTTCGGCAATTTCATTGTGGCCAGAATAGGGGGAAATGGTGGTGAATAGAAATACTTGATTCCTATTTTGAGCATAGTTGTTGCCTATGGAAATCCATCAGCTGAGATACCTCTGCGCCGTGGTTCAGACCGGCAGTTTCAGCCGTGCCGCGGAAAAGTGCCATGTGGCGCAGCCGTCATTGAGCCAGCAGATTCTCAAGCTGGAGGAGGAGCTGGGCGAGCCGCTCTTCAACCGGAATGGACGGCGCATCACCCTCACGGCAGCGGGGCGGATGCTGTCCGACCGGGCAGTCCGCATTCTGGATGAGCTTCAACAGGCCAGGCGCGAAGTGGTGTCGGCCAGGGGGCTCAGCGGCGGTCGCATCTCCATCGGTGCTCTGCCGACCATCGCTCCCTATTTGTTTCCGCGGTTGCTGAAGGATTATTGCGCCCGGTATCCGGACGTGGCGGTGACGGCCGTGGAAGACACGACGGCCAGCCTGCTGGAACTGGTGGACAAGGGGGAGGTGGACATCGCCTTCGCCAGTCCGCCCATCGAAGACGCGCGGTTTGAACTTGAGAAACTGTTCACCGAGGAACTGCTGCTTGCATTGCCGGAGGGCCATGCTTTGGCGTCGAAGAAACGCATTCGCACCGCGGACCTGGAGCCTGAAAGGCTGATCCTCCTCAAGGAAGGGCATTGCCTCAGTGATCAGGTGCTGAGTTTTTGCGACCGTCATGCCGTGCATCCGCGGGTCATGTTCCGCAGTGCCCAGATCGAAACGATCCGCGGCCTGGTGCTTGCTGGGCTTGGCGTGTCGCTCATTCCAGCCATGGCCAGAAACGCGGGCGGCGATGTGCAGCCATTGTATCGCAGTCTTGCGCCAAGGCCCACGCGGACCATCTCGCTGCTCTGGAGGAAAGGCACGGCACTGTCGCCGGCTGTGGAGGCTCTGAGGGAGATGATGGAACCATGGGATTGGAAGGGGGCAACTTGTGATTCCGCATCTTAATTCTGAGTAAAGCAACCCCCGAATCGCGTGAAATCCTTGTGGCAACCAACGGAGGTGACGACGCAAGTGTGGATTCCTCCGATAGAGCACCTGAAGAGTTGTGACTGCCCTCCCTGGTTGAGCCTTCAATTGGATGGCATTGAGGTTTGCAACTGCTTGAACGAAGTGGATTGGACCGAGACTCCAACAGTGCTGATGAGCTGTGAGCTATGTGGTCATCCTGCGTGCGGTCGAGGTGATCTGTGCCAACTCGCGCGTAGTGAAGATGCAGTGCTCCTGATTCCATGGGTGGCGCGTTCTGAACCCGAGAAGTCCCGACACGAGCACCAGAAACGTCTAAGCCGGCCGATTTGTTTCAGCCAGAAACAGTGGGAAAGAATTCGGGCTGCCGGGACAAACATCCCAGGCTGGTCGCAGATTGCGCCTGTTTCCAACCATCAAGTGCTCGATATCTGGATCCGGTCAACCCCTTCGCAGCTTAATCTCAACAACATCCAGGAGTTGAAGGCATTGATTAAGAACAACTTCATCGCCGCCGAGAATGCTGACAATAGTTCAATAACCGAGCGGCTTATGTCGATGGCATCGGAGCCTTTCTCCCTGTATCCGCCTGATCAGAAGTGGCGGTTCGTCCGGCTTGGGGAAACAGAAGTAACGTGTGAGACCTTGTGGTTTGAGACAGATGACGCAGGCCTGATCTCGTGGAATCCTTGGTTATTGGCTGATTCAAGTTCGTTGATGATTGGGCCTCGCCTTGCAATGATGCCTGTCATATGACCGCTAGAGTGCTATTCCTTGATCGATACCACTAGAATCCCATCATCAGACTTATGTCATCCAAAAGTCGATCGCCACTTCATTTGCTAGGATTGGTATGTCTCCTTTCCGCTGCCTCCTTATCAGCTGCCGCCCCTCTGCCCCGTGGCACCGCGGGCAGCGCCGGGTTGGACGCCTATTTTGCTGCTGAAACGGAACGCATCTCCCGCAGCAACCTGGGCGGGGTGAAATCACTGGACGATTGGAATGCGAACCGTGCGCGTTACCGGCAGGAATTGTTCGAGATGCTCGGGCTTTCGCCCATGCCGGAGCGTGGCGATCTGAAACCAGTGATCACCGGACGTGTGGAACACGAGCAGTTCACTGTCGAGAAACTGCATTTCCAGTCACTGCCGGGCTTCTACGTGACCGCGAACCACTACGTGCCCAAGGTTGTGACCAAGCCGCTGCCCGCCATCCTTTACGTCTGTGGCCATGCGCTGGTGAAGACCAACGGTGTGAGCTATGGCAACAAGGCAGGTTATCAGCATCACGGCGGGTGGTTCGCGCGCAACGGCTATGTCTGCCTGACGATTGATACGGTGCAGCTCGGGGAACTGGAGGGCATTCATCATGGCACCTACCGCGAAGGTATGTGGTGGTGGAATGCACGGGGCCACACCTCCGCCGGCACCGAGGCATGGAACTGCATCCGTGCGCTGGATTACCTCCAGATGCGCCCTGAGGTGGACCCCACGCGCATTGGTGTGACGGGTCGAAGTGGTGGCGGTGCTTACAGTTGGTGGATCGCCGCGCTGGATGACCGCATCAAGGTCGCGGCGCCAGTCGCAGGCATCACAGACCTGCACAACCACGTCGTGGACGGCGCTGTTGAAGGTCACTGCGACTGCATGTTCATGGTGAACACCTACCGATGGGATTACGCAAAGGTCGCCGCGCTCGTGGCTCCGCGCCCGCTGCTCGTCGTCAACACCGACTCCGACTCCATCTTTCCGCTGGATGGCGTGCAGCGCGTCCATGCCGATGTGCGGCGCATCTACCAGCTCTATAAA
>CAYQCZ010000555.1:0-3002 GCA_964415955.1 uncultured Verrucomicrobiota bacterium
GTTCCCAAGCCATCGTGCCCATCGAGGAGGCCGTGTCCATAACGAACGAACTGGCCGTGGGGAGGTTCTTCAGCAACGCGCGCGGCACGATCGCGCTGGCGCATGAAAACGGCGAAACCAATGTCGCCACGTGTCACTGGTTCATCAATCTGGCGGACAACACCTGGCTGGATGCCAATGACGCGGACCACTCGTATGTGGTCTTTGGCCGTGTGGTGTCAGGGCTGGAACTCCTGGACAAGCTGGATCCCACTCATGCAAACAGCCAGGTGACCATCCACAACTTCGGCGGCTGGCTGGAGGAACTGCCGGTGCGCCAGGGTGTGGCGGCACAGAATGTCGCCTACGGTGATTTGCTTTCCACCTTCTACCGCGTGGTGGCGCTGGATGTGCCGATGCAGATCACGCCAGCTTCAGGGGGTGGCATGTCCGTTTCATGGCTGAGCCTGAGCAACCGCGTGCATACGGTGGAGTGGGCGGCCGAACTGGGCAGCCCGTCCTGGCAGACCCTGTGGACGACCAATGGCAACGGCACCGTCCAGAGCGTGGTGGATGCCGCTCCGCCCGGCATGAGGTTTTACCGGGTGAAGCACCAATAGGAACACAACCATGAACCTTCTTTCCCAAAAGTCACCGGGTAGGGCTGGCAGTCCCCTGCCTGCCGCCCGGCGCGCACGGAGTGCGCGCCCTGCCTTTCTCAAACACCCCATGAAAACACTGTCTTACCTCCAGTTGTTGCTGTCGCTCATGCTGTTCACCGCCTCGGCGGCTGACGACCTGCCGGTCAAACGAAGCAGGCTAATCTACAGTCTGCGCAGCCTTGGTCCGCTGGGCCCGGCGGACTGGCCCGCCAGCGGGGCTTTGTATGAGTTCAAACCACCAGCACGTATGTCGTGCCGCCATTGTCCTACTATCCGCAAGGTGCGTTCGCCTACGTCGGCGCGGCGGGGACGGAGTATTACTTCCAATACGCCAACGTGGGTTCCTATTTCCCTGCCGATGCTGATTTCGCCAATGCTTCGGTCTATTTTCACCACTACGGTTTGCATGAATACACCCTCCAGCCGTGGCCATTGAACTATTATTTCTCCCTTGTCGCAGAGAGCTACAATGTTGCCGGGCTGCGTTACAACGGCGTGTGGGTTTATCTCAATGGCAACGGCTATTCCTACGCGCCGGGGCAGGGTTATCACACGGCCTGGACCTTCGCGCCAAGCAACCTGCTGGAGCTTTCACAGGCCGTCGAGACGCCCGTCTTTCGTGTGACGGACTACTGGTTCGGTCCATGGAACAACTTTCCGCAGGACACGAAACTTCCCCAGCCGCAGAACACCCGCAGCCTGACAGGTGGTGGCTTCCTGCTGTATCCCATCCACCAATGGGGCTTGAGCACGGTGTGGGCGAAGGAGGGTGTTTATCGTCCGGGCTACACCTACCAGCCGGGTTACAGCGCGCCGCGCCTGCACACCTACATGCAGACCTATTTCGAGCATGCCTACCGGGCTGATCCAACCACAGGGGAGTTGCCCCGCTCGTCCGTGATCAACTGGGATGGACGCGGCTTCATCAACGACTCGGTGGCGCAGCCCACGGGGCAGATCGACACTGCCGGCTACTACTTCCGGCCCAATCAATTTGGCAAGGCGGTGATGACCACGCGGGCGCAGGAGAGCGGCTTTTACGGGGAAATCCCGGTCTATACGCTGGGCCTCTTGGTGGACAAGAACCGCGACGGCCTGCTCACCACCAACGACGTCACCACCGTCCAGAACCCGCACGTCTTCTGGGTCAACAATGACGCGGACAGACGAGTTTATGAAGTATCTCCCAACAATGGAGCCGATGAATTGGATTTAAGACCGGGCGAGAACAACAACGGCACAGACGTAGATTTCATCCGCGCCAGACAATACGTCCCTTCGCCACGGGATTTGGAGGATTATGACCGGCTGCATGTGCCCGGCTTGAAAGAACTGGCAAGAGATTTGCCCTCTGGCAGCACAGTCACCTTGAAATGGAAACAGGTGTTTTCCGGCTCTCCCGGCATATTTGTCATCCGGGCCAGTGAGGGAGATGGTGGGAAATTATATCTCACCGAACTCGAAGCTGCGGAATACCAGGCCCGAACCATCGAAGGTGTGCTGAACGGTGTGACCACGCATTACAGCCCTTACATCGTTGGGGAAGTGAGTGTCGGAACATCCGCTTATCTGCATACCGATGCCAAGCGGGCGACGAACCAATTCTACCTCTACTGCGGCACGGGACGCGGCAGCGGCGAACTAGCAGTGGAGATTCACAGGGACGGTCAATTGCTAGGCTCGGTGTCCACGTATTTGGACCTGCGCGACGTGAAGGAGCTCTACGAGCGGTGGACTGCCGGTGAGCCAGCCACCTGGCAGGGCAGCACGCCCTCGACCAACGCTACCTTGCACGGTGGAAACCTGCCGTCTGGCGTGCCGACGACCGCCTTCACCAGCGACAACCCAAACCAGCCCTACATCCTGTTCGTCCATGGTTGGAACATGGCAGGCGATGAAAAGGACATGTTTGCCGAGACGGCTTTCAAACGGCTTTATTGGCAGGGATACACCAACCGTTTCGGTGCTTTCCGCTGGCCCACCGGACACACGTTTCCCAGTCCGGCCAGTGTCACCACGGACCTGCTGGAGCATTACAACCGCAGCGAACTCTACGCTTGGAAGTCTGGCGAGGGACTGCGCAAGTTGCTGGTCAGCTTGAACTCCCGATACCCAAACAAGGTGTATATGATGGCTCACAGCATGGGCAACGTGGTGGCGGGCGAGGCGCTGGCCCTGCAGGCCGAGAAGCATGGTGGCGGGCAGATCGTGCGAACTTACGTCGCCAGCCAGGCTGCGGTATCCTTGCATGCCTATAACGGGAACAACAACAACACTGCGTTCAAACTCGATTTCCAAAGAGCACCCTTTAGAGCGTTTCCATAAATGATGTAGCGTTTTGTGGATGGGGATGGCAGGCTG
>CAYQCZ010000556.1:0-2972 GCA_964415955.1 uncultured Verrucomicrobiota bacterium
CATATCCATGAAGAAATTTGCCATGTTGGTCATCGCCGGAGGCTGCCTCGCTGGCTGCGGCGGCAAGGAAGAGGAAGCGCCCGCTCCTGCTGCGGCTCCCATGCCGAGCCTGACCGCTCCAGCGCCTGCCGCCCCGGCACCTGCTGTGGGTGGGGCGCCTGCGCCTGCATCCGCAGGGCCCAAAGTGGCGACGGCTGACATCCCCGTGGACCTGGAGGCATTGTCCAAGGGTGTTCTGGATTTCTGCAAGAAGACCATGCTGAATCCCGAGTCTGTTGAAGAGGTGGCGCGTGCTGGCTACATCAAGACGCTTCCCAAGCTGCCTCCCGGCAAGAAGCTGGAAATCGACCGGGACACCTACAAGGTCATCATCGTGGACAAATAGCGGTTGTCCGAAGGTCAGGACGGTGGGTTTTCGCCATATCCGTGCTTTGTGTTTTGACGGAGACTGATTCCTCTTTGGGCACTGGCACGGGGCAGCTATTCTCCAAGGCATGATTTCCGCTGTCATCGTGGCTGCCGGCAAGGGCGTTCGCATGGGGCCGGGCATGGACAAGCTGTGGATATCCGTGGCGGGGCAGCCCATTGTGGCGCACACGTGGCGGAGGGTGGATTCAGTTGCCTCCGTAGGCGAAGTCGTCGTTGTCGTGCGCGACGGCATGCAGGCGGAGTTCGAGAAACTGGCAGGAGGCTTGAGCCTGAGAAAACCATGGAAGCTGGTGGTCGGAGGCAGGGAACGTCAGGACTCCGTGTGGAACGGATTGCAGGCCATTGATCCCAAGGCGGAGGTGGTGGCCATTCAAGACGCAGCGCGGCCGTGCACCACAGCCGAAGTGTTCGAGAACACCATTGTTGCAGCGCGTGAAACGGGGGCTGCGGTCGCGGCCCAGCGCGTGACCGACACCATCAAGGAATCCGATCAAGGGGCGACCATTTCGCGGCATCTGGATCGCAGCCGTTTGTGGGCCGTGCAAACACCGCAGACCTTTCGTGTGGAAGTCATCCGACGGGCGCTGGGGGAGGTAAGAGAGAAAGGGTTGTTGATCACGGATGACACGGCGGCGTGTGAATTGATCGGCCAGTCCGTGCGCTTGGTGGAATCCGCTGCGCCAAATCCGAAGGCCACGCTGCCTGCGGATCTGGCATTTATTGAGATGATTTTGGGAAAGTAGGCTGAAACGGTCTTCCAGAGGAAAACAACAAAGGAACGAAGTGACCAAGGGTTGGTGGTCAACGGAGTGATTCCCTTACCCGCCATCTTTCAGGCTCTTGTTTGAACAAGATAAACAGGAGCGACTGGATGCGGGATCAAGGACGAGTGCGACGACGAAGGACGAGTAGGAGCTTTTCCCGACCAGCCAAGCCTCTCATCGCGCGGCAACAATCATCGTGTGAATCCTGTTGATCCTGTCAGTGATGAAGGTGGATTCGAGGACGAGGAGGAGTTGAGGCCGATTACTTCGGGTAGTCACGCCAGAGCCAGCGCATGGTGTCCGGGAAGATGCTTCCACCGTGCTTGCCGCTGTGGCCGTCCGTGCCCATGACGAACTTGTAATCCCATCCGGCGTATTTGAGCGCGGCGGCCATGTCCTGGTTGGCCAGCGGCCAGTGGCCGTGGAGGTTGTCCAGATCGTTGGAGCCGTCCTGGAGGAACACGCGGAGACTGCGGCGTTGCTCGGCGAGTTTCAGCGCATTGTCGCCCTTGTAGTAATTCTTTGCGTTCTCGGGCTTGGTCTTCCGGATCAGCGAGGGATACACGTGTCCGCCGCGGATGTTCACGAAGCTGCCGATGTGGCTGACCACCTTGCCGAAGCGGTCCGGGCGTTCCCATGCGACGGTGAAGGCGCAGATGCCGCCGGAGCTGTTGCCGCAGGTGGCCCAGCCGGCGGGATTGTCGGTGATGGCGTAGCGCTTGCGAATCTCGGGCACGATTTCTTCCAGCAAGAAACGCGCATAGAGGTCGTGGACGGAATCGTATTCAAAACTGCGGTTGCTGCGGGCGGTCTGGCCCTTTTCGGCAGGAGGAATCGAACCGGGGTTGATGAACACACCGATGGTCACGGGCATTTCCTTGCGGGCGATGAGGTTGTCGAACACCACGGGCACGCGGAACTGGCCCTTGTCACTCTGCATGCCGCCGCCGTCGCAGAAGAACATGATGCAGGCGGGTTTGGAGGCGTCGTATTGGGCGGGCACATACACCCACCAGTCGCGCTCCGTGCCGGGAAAGATTCTGCTGTTCGTGAAACGGAGCTGTTCGACCTTGCCCTTGGGAACGCCGGGCTGGGGCTGGGAATCCGGTCCCAGGGTGTAAGTGTCGGCTGCGTGGGAGAGCGCGTAGCACATGAGCGCGGCACCCAGGGAAAACATGCGTTGGATCATGGCGGCGGATTATGCGGGAGGCTCAGGTGAAAGCAATCCGTGACTGGGCGGCAAGCAGGGCAGATGCATCCACATCGAAGCACCCGGGGTGGGTCCGGCTGCGCTGCGGCGGGACAGGCCCGATTCCAAGGGGCGAGCCGAAGCCGGAAAGTCGCGGTCCGTGTTGTTTGCCGGCCGTAATGCAGGCACGACGGCCGGGCTGTCCGGCTGCTTGATGATCCGCCCTGCGTGTAAATTGCTTTGGCAAGACGGGGGGCTCATTTCTACACTCAGCCGGTATGCCAGAGAAGTCATCCAGTGACATCCCGCGTCCGATGCGGGAATTGTTTGCCAAGGGCCGGGAGGCTGTGGAGCGCAACAACATGGACTATGCCTTCACGATTTTCCTTCAGATACTCCAGCAGGAACCGGCCTATTACGAGTGCCGCGAGGCATTGCGGATGGCGCAGATCAAGAAGAGCGGGTCCGGCGGCGGCTTCTTCAAGCGCATCGTCAACACGGCCAATCCGATGCTGGCCAAGGCGCAGTTGACCGTCCGCAACAACCCCGAGGGCGCGTTGGTGGTCGCCGAGCAGGCGCTCAACAGCGAC
>CAYQCZ010000557.1:0-2956 GCA_964415955.1 uncultured Verrucomicrobiota bacterium
GTTTCCACGGTGCGGTTGAAGATATCGACAAAACGCTTCGGGTCTTCGCGATGCGCGTAGCAGCTCATGCTGGGTTCATCCACGCAGATCTCCGTGCAACCGGCCTTCACCAGGGCCTCCAGTTCAGCGCGAACAATCGGCAGCAACGCTTCAGTCAGGGCGTAGCGGTCGGGGTATTGAGCATTTGGAAGCAGGCGTCCGCTGAGAGTGTAAGGGCCGGGAACACTGGCCTTGAGCGTAACTGGTGACTTTCGATTTGAGATTTGAGATTGGGCGATGCGTTGAAGTCGTTGAAAATCCTCCACCGTCCCCAGGCCACGGGGGGCGCGCAGTTCGCCGGTGACCTTGTGCTTGCCTCGCTGATCGTGGGCTGGCGGACCAAACCGCCTCGGCGGTGCGCTCTCCAATTCGATGCCCTCAATGAATCCATAAAAGGACAGATTGAAATCCAGCCGCGTCTGCTCGCCGTCCGTGATGACATCCAGACCGGCCGCAAGCTGGTCTGAGACGGCCACGGTCACGGCGTCCTCAATCAATTCCTCGCGGTCGGCAGGTCCGAAGCGGTCCAGATTCTGACAGGCGAATTCCAGCCATCCCGGAAATGGATAGCTGCCGATGACGGATGTCCTCATGGTATGTCTTTCATCAGTTGGATGGCCGCAAGAAAGCACAAATTTCACGATAAAGGGAAGCCTCTTGAGCCTTCTGTGCCTATTCGTGGCTAATCAAAAATGACCGTTCGGTTTCCACACAGAAACACCCGGTCCTCAAACACCAGCTTCAACGCCCTGGCGAGAACAAGCTGCTCCACGTCGCGGCCGGCCTGGGCCATGTCCTCCGGACTGTGCGTGTGGTCCACGGGCATGACCTGCTGGACGATGATCGGCCCCTGATCGAGAGCATCCGTCACATAGTGGGCTGTCGCCCCGATCACCTTCACGCCGCGCGTGAACGCCTGGTGATAGGGTCTTGCGCCCACAAACGCCGGAAGGAACGAATGATGAATGTTGATGATGCGCGCCGGGAAACGACGCACAAACTCCGGGCTCAGAATGCGCATGTATTTGGCCAGCACCACGAAGTCAGGCTGGCAGGACTCGATGGTCTTGATCAACGCCTCCTCGTGGCTTTCCCTGCTTTTGCCCTCGTGGCTGATCCAGTGGAACGGCAGGCCAAACTTTTCAACCAGCACACCCAGCGTGGGATGATTGCAGATCACGCCAAGCACCTGCGCGTTCAACTCGCCGAAGGCATGGCGCAACAGGATGTCACCAAGGCAGTGATGTTCCTTGGAGCCGAGGACAACGATGCGCTTTGGCGCGAGGTTGGTGTATCGCACGATGGCCTTTTCCGGCAGAACGGCGCGGACTTCCGCCTCCAGCACCGCCCCATCCACCGTGCCCTCGAATTCGGTCCGCATGAAGAACCGTGAGGCCGGTGCATCCACAAACTCCTGATTGCCCACCACGTTCAATCCATGCCGCAACAGCACGCCTGTGATGCCATGCACAAGGCCAGGCTTGTCTGCGCATTCGACCAATAAAACCTGCGTTTTCATGATGGTTCCCAAAAATTATGCGTCGTTGTTGCGCCCAAGCCCTTCGTAAAGCTTCGCCATGCGGCGCGCATGCTCATCATACGCCGCTTCAAACAACGAGGTGGCCTTCTCCGGACCCACGACGGCTCCAGCGGTCAACACCTTGGGCGGATGACCGGCCTGTGTGAGACGCGCGGCAACCTCGGCCTTCAGGCAATTCACCAGCGTGCAGCCGCCAACGGTTGAGCCGGGTGCCACAGGCGTTTCCAGCCCGGCGATGTTCACCATCGCATCTCCAACCGGCGCACCGGTGTCCAGCACCAGATCGGCGAAGTCCTGAAGCTTCTTCCCGGATGCATGGCGGCTGGTGCTGGCTTCAGAGTGCTGTTTGCTGATGATGGCAACCACCTTGATGCCCCGCTGTTGAAACAATTCTGCCATCTCGACCGGCACCACGTTGCAACCGCTGGACGAGGCGATGAGCGCGCAATCTTTGGCCGAGAGATCGAAGTTCCTCAGAATGCGCGCGGCAAGTCCGCTCACGTTCTCCAGAAACATGGCCTGTCGCTGGCCGTTTGCGCCAACCACCTGGTTGTGATAGCTGAGGGATAGTTCCACGATGGGATTGAATCCGGGAAAGGAACCGTAGCGCGGCCACATTTCCTCCACAAAGATGCGGCTGTGGCCTGAGCCGAAGAGATGCACCATGCGACCCGCCAGGATCGTGTCGGCGAACCATCCCGCCGCCGTGTGGATGACCGGCATCTGCCCTTCCACGGTGTCAAGGAGTCCACGGCAGCGTTGGAGATATTCGGAAGCTGGATTCACGCGCCGCAAGCATACGGAATGGGAGGGCCTTGGCAATGCGGGCCTGCCGGAGCTGCCGTCCGTAAATGAAAAGGGCACGCCAGTTGCCCGGCGTGCCCCTGCGAAATGATGGATGGACTACTTGGCGGCGGCGAAGTTCTCGGCCACGGCGTTCCAGTTCACCACATTCCAGAAGGCCTTGAGATAATCCGGGCGGCGGTTCTGGTATTTCAGGTAGTAGGCGTGTTCCCACACATCGCAGCCGAGGATCGGCTTGCCTTCGCAACCGGCGATGGCCTTGCCCATGCAGGGGCTGTCCTGGTTGGCGGTGGAGCAGACCTCCAGCTTGCCTTCGCTGTTGACGACCAGCCATGCCCAGCCGCTGCCGAAACGGGTGGCACCGGCGGCCTCGAACTTCGCTTTGAATTCATCGAGGCTTCCAAAGGCGGCATTGATGGCGTCGGCAAGGGCGCCCGTGGGCGCGCCACCGGCATTCGGTCCCATGATCTTCCAGAACAGGGAGTGATTCGCGTGACCGCCGCCGTTGTTGCGGACGGCTCCACGGATGTTTTCAGGAACAGCAGCGAGATTCTTGACGAGGTCGCAGATGCT
>CAYQCZ010000558.1:0-2956 GCA_964415955.1 uncultured Verrucomicrobiota bacterium
GCACGTATGGGCGAGGGTGACAAGCTGCTGGTCCACGAGGACAGGAATCCCAACAGCACCGGGGCACGACTGACCGGCATTTGTTTCACGGAGATGGGCATCCACCTGCCGAAGATCGCCGATGGCATTGCCAGGGGCACCATCAAGACATTGATCGTTTTTGGCGAAGACGTCACCAAGCACGGCATCAGCGCGGAACTGCTGTCGAAACTGGATGCGTTGATTGTCAGCGACATCCTCCCCAACGCGACAACAAAGGCCGCGCATTACCTGCTGCCCGGCTGTGCGCACGCCGAGAAGCGCGGCACGTTCACCAATGTCAAAGGGCGGGTGCAGAAGTTCATGAAGGCATTGGAGGCGCCCGGCGATGCCCGTCCCGAGTGGGAGTTTCTGCATGAACTGGTCCACAACGTGACCGGTCAGAACGGCTTTTCGAGCATCGAAGGATTGTTCAACCAGATGGCCGCCGAGGTGCCTGCTTTCAACGGGCTGACATGGGCCGCGATCGGCGACACCGGCGTGACGATTCAACTCTGACGACATGGACACGCACTTCATCCTTATCAGCGCGTTGAAGGTCTTTGTGGTGATCTTCTGCGCCCTGCTGCCGATGGTCGCCTACGCCGTGCTCGTGGAGCGCAAGGTGTGCGCGCTCATCCAGGACCGCGTGGGGCCGAACCGCGCGGAGCCGTTCATCGTGAAATACATTCCCGTCATCGGCCCCTTTCTGGTGAAGCTCGGCATTTTCCATCCCCTGGCCGATGGCTTGAAGATGTTCCTGAAGGAGGACTTCACGCCCAACCATGTGCGCAAGGTCTATTACTGGCTGGCACCGGCCGTGGCCATGATACCTGCGTTCCTGACGGTCGGAGTGATTCCCTTCGGTTCCACACTGGGCAGCCAGAAGATGGTGATCGCCGACCTGAACGTCGGCGTTCTCTACACCTTCGGCATCGTGTCGCTGGGTGTGTATGGCATTGTGCTGGCCGGCTATGCGAGCAACTCGAAATATCCGTTCCTTGGCGGCATCCGCAGCAGCGCCCAGATGATTTCCTACGAAATCGCCATGGGCATGAGCGTTATCCCGGTGTTTCTGATGGTCGGCGACCTCAACTTCAACAGCGTGATTCTGAATCAATCCGGATATCTGCTGGGCATTCCGTTGTTCCCCAACTGGCATGCCTTCCAGTCCCCCATGTTGTTCCTTTCGGCCTGCATCTTCGTGGTGGCGGCGCTGGCCGAGACCAATCGACTGCCGTTCGACATGCCCGAGTCGGAAACCGAACTGGTGGCCGGATACAACACGGAATACAGCTCGATGAAATTCGGCCTCTTCTTCCTCGGCGAATACGCGGCCATGTTCAGTGTGTCGGCGTTGATGGTGACCATTTTCCTGGGCGGCTGGACGCTTCCCTGGTTTGGCCTCGACCAGCCTGCATCAAGTGTGCTTGGCGGACTGGTGCACATCGGTGTTTTCGTGGGCAAGATGCTGTCCGTGATGCTGGTCATCATCTGGGTGCGCTGGATGCTGCCGCGCTTCCGCTATGACCAGTTGATGGATTTGGGATGGCGTCGTTTCATCCCCCTGGCCCTTGCCAACATCGTCATCACGGCGGCGTGGATGTGGCTGCGAAGCTGAACCAAACCACATACCGACAACCATGATCGTCAAACGAACACAACTGACCTGGTGGGAGCGCCTGTATGTGCCGGCGATCCTCGGGGGATTCAAGGTGACCTGGCGGCATTTCAAGCGGACGCTGTTTGGCGGCAAGACGGCGGCCACGGATGTCTCCGAAGGTTTTTACCCGGAAACCAAGTGGACGGTGGCGGACAATTACCGTGGTGCGCCGTATCTGGTGAAAGACCAGGAGGGTCACACGAAATGCGTGAGCTGCCAGCTCTGCGAGTTTGTGTGCCCGCCCAAGGCCATCAAGATCACGCCGCCCGGTGACAGCGGCCTCAAAGCCGATCGCGCCAATGCAGATAAGATGCCGAAGGAATTCGAGATCAACATGCTCCGGTGCATCTTCTGAGGCTTCTGCCAGGAGGTCTGCCCGGAGGAGGCGATCTTCCTTCAAAAGGACTACTCCCTGTCCGGCATGAGCCGCAATGAAATGATATACAACAAGGAAAAGCTGCTGGCGCTGGGTGGCACCATGGGCGGCATCCAGAAATGGAAACACAAGCTCGAAGAGGCTGAAGCGCAGGAGAGTTTTCCGGTAAAGACGGACTAGGGGCATCATCCATGCAGGACATCCTCTTCTACATTTTCGGCTTTCTGACGCTGCTGTTCGGCGTGCTGGTGGTGGTCAATCCCACCCGCAACCCGGTGAACAGCGCGATGTTTCTTTTGCTGGCCATGATCTGCATGTCGGGGCTGTTCGTGCTCCTGCATGCGTTCTTCCTGGCGGCGGTGCAAATCCTTGTCTATGCGGGCGCTGTGATGGTGGTGTTCATCTTCATCATCATGCTGCTGAACCTCGCCGAGGAACAGCGTCGCAAGGTGCGCAAGGCCAGCCTCGCCGTGGGACTGGTCTCCGTGCTGGCGATACTGGGCGTCATTCTGGGTGCCATGGGATCGCAACTCGAGGTGGTGCAGTTGATGAAACCCCAACTGGTAGCCGACACCGCCGATCTGGGAAGACTCCTTTTCACCAAGTATCTGCTGCCTTTCGAAATCGTTTCCGTGCTCCTGCTGGTGGCGATGGTGGGGGTGATTCTCCTGAGCAAGAGGGATTTGAAATGAACGTGGGACTCGAACATTACCTTTTTGTCAGCGCCGCGTTGTTTTGCACCGGACTGCTGGGCGTGGTCACCCGCCGCAACGTCCTGGTGATTTACATGTCGCTGGAACTCATGCTCAACGCGGCCAATCTTGCGCTGGTCGCAATGTCTCGTTTCAACAACAAGCTCGACGGCCAGATGATGGTTTTCTTCATCATCACGGTCGCCG
>CAYQCZ010000559.1:0-2947 GCA_964415955.1 uncultured Verrucomicrobiota bacterium
TTCTCCATCACGCAGCCGTCGGGGGCTGGACCAACATCGCGCGGATACTGCTTGACCAGGGGCTTGATCTGGAGGCCAGGTCAGGCGACGGCAGCACGCCGTTGCACCTTGCCGCCGAGGCCGGCAGCGTGGATGCCATCACCTTTCTCCTCGGCCACAAGGCTGATTTGAATGCCAAGGACAGTGCCGGCCTGACGCCCATCGAGCGCAGCCGGGCCGTCAAGGGGGTCAGCCGCCACGAGGGTCACGGACAGGGCGAGAAGCTTCTCAAGGCCGCCGCCGGAGGAAACTAGCCGGCCATGGGAGCGGCAGGGAACCGTCAGCGCAGCCAGCCGACCAGATCGAAGTTGAAGATGAGCTGGATGCCCGTGGCCAATGTGAAGCCATAGACCACCTTCAAGAAGGTCTTCTCGGAAAGGCGGCGGTTGAGCCAGAGCCCCATCCACACCCCGACCGGGATCAGCGGCAGGTAGAAAAGGCCTGTCCGGAGCGACTCCCATGTGATGATGCCCTTGGCCACAAAGAACGGCATCTTGATCCAGTTGATCATCGTGAAAATCAGCACGTGCGTGCTCATGTAGATTTCCTTGGGCAGCTTCTGGGGTATCAGATAGACGGCGACCAGCGGCCCTGCGCCATGCGCCACGGATGAGGTGATGCCGGCACCCAGGCCGCAGGGAATCCCCACCTTGTGCGAGGGCAGGAAGGTGCCTTCCGCCTGAAACACCCTCTCCTTGACGAACTGGAACACGACAAAGCACACCGCCAGCATCCCGATCGCGATGTTCAACTGCCGGGGGGACAGCACATCAATCAACTGCACGCCCACGAAGATGCCTGCGACAACTCCGGGCATCAGGTATTTCAAGGTCGCGCGGTTCCATTTGCCCCAGTAGTGATACAACGAGAATGCGTCACCCGCCGACAAAAGCGGCAGCAGCAACCCGATGGCGAACGCCGGCGGCTTGCCCAGTGCGCCAAAGGCAAGCACGCACAGCGGCGTGGTCAGCATGCCCAGTCCCCCGCCCAGGCCGGCCTTGGACACCCCGATGAACAGGACGCCCAGGGCCGCGATCATCATGGCCATAGTCTCGGACACGCACTGCTCTTGAGCGAGACAGGCGTCATTGTCGAGCGGCAAAGATCGGACGGGGTGGGGACGCTCCATTGGCCCGGGACAGGGAATGTCCTCCGCGCCCGGCACGAGTTGACGCTTGTTCCCCGGGGCTTCCGTGAATAACCTCGGAACCCGATACTGATCCATGCCCGACGACGGCGAACAACCATTCAAGAAGGAATTGGGACCTGCGGACGAAACCGTCCGCATCCTGGGCAAGGGCATCACGGTCTTCAACCGCTACAAACTCATCCGCATCCTTGGACGTGGCGGCATGGGCGTGGTCTGGCTCGCCCATGACAATGAACTGGAGCGCGACGTCGCCCTCAAGTTTCTGCCCGAGTCCATCTGCCACGACCCGGAGTCCGTGCGGGAATTGAAGCACGAGACCAAGCGCAGCCTCGACCTCACCCATCCCAACATCGTGCGCATTTACGACTTCGTGCATGATGACGAACGCGCGGCCATCGCCATGGAACACATCGACGGGCGTTCGCTTTCAGCAATGAAGGTGGAAACACCGCAGATGTGCTTCGAGGCGGAACAAATCGCCCCCTACATCGAGCAGCTCTGTGCCGCCCTGGATTACGCCCACAACATTGCCAAGGTCGTGCATCAGGATTTGAAGCCGGCCAACCTGATGGTGAGTTCCAAGGGACATCTGAAAATCACCGACTTCGGCATTGCGCGCAGCATCGCCGAGTCCGTCACGCGGGTGACGGCGGAGGACACCGTTGGCGGCACCCTGGTGTTCATGTCCCCCCAGCAGTTGAACGGCGAAAAACCCGCACCGGCCAACGACATCTACTCCCTCGGCGCCACCATTTACGATCTGCTCACCAGCAAGCCGCCCTTCCACAGCGGGGCGCTCCAAGGGCAGATCGAGTCCCATGCCGCGCCGCGCATGGCCGACCGGCGCAGTGAATACGACATCAAGGGCAGGGAAATCCCCGAGGCATGGGAAAAGGCGGTGGCCGCCTGTCTGGCCAAGAAACCCGAGGACCGCCCGGCCAGCGCCGGAGAGGTTTCCAGAATGCTGGGCCTGCGCAGCCACGATCACAACTGGATCACCAGCCTGCCCGGCCGGCGCGAGCGGAACCGCTTCTTCAAGCCCATCAAACTCCGCCACATCGCACTGGCATGCGTCACCATCGCGATCATGGGCGTGGCCATCGCCCTGCTGGTGGGCGCGCTTGTTCCCAAACAGACGGACACCGCGCCGCCCTCCGGCTCCGGTGACTCAACGCCGCAGGAATGGTTGTCAGAGACGGGGTTTGATGACCTGTCCGTCCCCCGCAAGGTCCCTTCGATGCTGGCCGGCGCGGCCCCGGGCGCGTTCTGGGAAAACTCGCTGGGCATGCGCTTCGTGACGGTGGAAAACGTGGGCTTTGCCATCTGGGAAACACGTGTCAGGGATTTCGCGGCCTTCGTGGATGCCACGGGCTACGACTCCACCAAGAGGGTTTCCGCCCTCACCCGCCACGGTTGGAGGGAGGAGAACGTCCACTGGCGCAACCCGGGTTTGCCGCAGACGCAGGACCATCCCGTCACCTGTGTCAACTGGCACGATGCCGCCGCCTTCTGCCGATGGCTGACGGAGAAGGAGCGCAAGAGCGGCCTGCTCAACCAGTGGCAGCGATACCGCCTCCCCACCACAAAGGAGTGGAGAGACGCCAACGACGGCTACAAATTCCCATGGGGTGACAACTGGCCCCCCTCCGAGGATGCTGCCAATCTCGCCGGCAACGAAGTCCTCGCCACCTCATGGCCGCCGGAAAGAAACACCGTCCCCGGCTACGATGACGGCTTCCCCTTCACTGCGCCGGTGGG
>CAYQCZ010000560.1:0-2941 GCA_964415955.1 uncultured Verrucomicrobiota bacterium
ACGTGCTGGTGACGCTGCTGCTTTTTGCCAGCGCTGCCGGAAACGACTTTGTCGATTACGACGACGGGATGTATGTGACGCACAACGCCATGGTGCAGCGAGGTCTGACATGGGATGGGGTGCGATGGGCTTTCACCACGCACGAGGCCGGCAACTGGCATCCGTTGACGTGGTTTTCCCACATGCTGGATGTGACCCTGTTTGGGCTGAACCCTGCCGGGCATCATGCCACCAGTGTTCTGTTCCACTCCTTCAATGCCGTGCTCGTCTTCCTGCTTTTCCATCAGATGACCGGCCAGGTGTGGCCCAGCGCGCTGCTGGCGGTGTTTTTTGCCGGGCATCCGTTGCGTGTGGAATCCGTGGCATGGGTTGCAGAGAGGAAGGACGTGCTCAGCCTGTTTTTCGGGCTGCTTTCCATGCAGGCCCATGTGAGGCACGTGCAGCGGGGGGCGCGGGGGGCGTCGGTCCTGAGCCTGCTGTTGTTTGCACTGGGGTTGATGTGCAAGCCGGTGCTGGTCACGCTGCCGTGCGTTTTGTTGCTGCTGGATGCGTGGCCTCTGGGCAGATGGCTGGTGAAACCGGCCCGGGAGGGGTGCCGCCGCACACCAGGGCAGTTGTTGGTGGAGAAGATTCCTTACGCCGTGCTCACGGTGCTTTTCAGCGCCGCCACACTGTGGGCGCAGCGTGCGGAGGGGGCGGTGAACACGCTTGAAATGGTGCCCATGGTGGATCGTCTGGGACATGCACTGGCGGGTTATCTGGGCTATCTGCAACTCACGGTCTGGCCGATGGATCTTGCGGCGTTGTATCCGCTGCCGCGTCAGGCTCCCTGGGCGCGCGCGCTTGCGGGTTTGGTCCTGCTGGCCGGCATTTCCGGCATCGCCGTGAAGCGTTTCCAGCGTCATCCATGGTTCGCCGTGGGCTGGTGCTGGTTTCTCGGCACCATGGTTCCCATGATCGGTCTTGTGCAGGTGGGCTCCCAGGCGATGGCGGATCGTTACACCGATCTGCCGGGCATTGGTCTTGGCGTCATACTTGCCTGGGGACTGGCCTCATGGGCGGGCAGCGGGTCGCGGCGGAGGCTGGCTTCGGCGGGATTCGGACTGGTCATGCTGCTGCATGCCGCACTGACCCTTTTGCAGATCGGTGTCTGGAGCAACACGGTCAGCCTGTTCAGGAACGCGGTCGAGGTCACCAGGGACAACGAAATCGCCTTGAACAATCTTGGTCGTGCCCTGGTGCGGCGTGGAAATGCAGAGGAGGCGGTTGATCACCTCCGCGAGGCGGTGCGCATCAATCCTCTTTACGTGGAGGCCCACATCAATCTTGGCCTGGCGTTCATCGAGCTTCGCCGGGAAAGCGAGGCGATCGACCACTTCCGGACCGCATTGTCCGTGCGGCCTGGAAATGCCCTGGCGCATTACTGCCGGTGGTGCATCAAGGGAGGAGGCAGTTCGACATTTGGAGGAGGCGGTCCGGCTCGATCCATCGGACACCGGGATGCAGCTTGGCGGGGCCGGCGCGCTGCTCCGCCTGGGATACAGGGCCCGGGCGCTGACATGGTGCGAAAACGCCGTCCAGCAGACGCCTCATTCGACGGCGGCATGGAACACACTTGGTGTGGCCCTGCTGGAGAACAACCGGGCCGTTGACGCCGCCGCCGCCTGGCGGCGCGTGCTTGCCATGGATGACCGCCACTTTGATGCCCTCCACTCCCTGGCGCGGCTGCTTGCGACCCATTCGGAACTGGCGGGCACCCATGCCGAAGAGGCGTTGAGGCTGGCCGCAAGGGCGGTGGAACTGGCGGGGCCGGAAGACTTGATGGTGAAGGACACGCTGGCGGCCGCCATGGCCAATGCGGGTCAGTTCCGCCAGGCATCGGAAATCGCCGGGGAAGCGGCCCGGCGCGCCCTGGCCGCCGGCCGTGCGGATCTGGCTGCACGGTTGCAGCGCCATGCCGCCCTGTATGCGGATGGCAAGCCCCTCCGTGCATCGGGCGTTGAAGAACCCTGAGAATTCCTTTGAGCAGGATAAGCGCTGGGTGGTCGTCGCCCCGCCCGGCTCCCGCGAATCCAGCGGACATGATGCATTTATGAAAAGCTACGACATTGCAGTTCTCCCCGGAGACGGCACGGGGCCCGAAGTCACCCGTGAAGCCTTGAAGGTCTCCGAAGCCGCAGCGGCCATGTTTGGTTTCAAGCTGAACTGGCACCATTTCGATTTTGGCGGCGACCGTTACCTCCGCACCGGTGAGGTGCTTCCGGATGGCGCCTCCGACGAATTGCGCAAGTTCAAGGCGATCTACCTCGGAGCTGTGGGCCATCCTCAGGTCAAGCCCGGCATTCTTGAGAAAGGCATCCTGCTCCGCCTGCGCTTCGAGCTGGAACAATACATCAACCTCCGTCCTGTGAAGCTTTACCGCGTGCAGGATTGTCCCCTGAAGGACAAAACGCCTGCGGACATCGACTTCATTGTCGTCCGTGAGAACAACGAGGGCCTTTATGCCGGTGCGGGCGGCAATCTTTTCAAGGACACACCGCACGAGGTGGCCGTTCAGGAATCCATCAACACGCGTCGCGGTGCCGACCGGTGCCTGAAATACGCCTTCGAGGTCGCCAGGAAGCGCCGCGATGCAAAGCCGTGGAAGGGGCTCAAGGCCGAGGATGTCGCCGCCGGCAGGACCGCCCAGCTCACACTGTGCGGCAAGACCAACGTGCTCACCTATGCATTCGACCTCTGGTGGCGCGCCTTCCAGGCCATGGGACCGCAGTATCCGACGGTCAAGATGGATTACGCCCATGTGGACGCCATCTGCATGTGGTTTGTGAAAAACCCGGAGTGGTTTGATGTGATCGTCACGGACAACATGTTCGGCGACATCATCACGGACCTTGCGGCGATGATCCAGGGCGGCCTTGGTGTGGCGGCGGGCGGCAACATC
>CAYQCZ010000561.1:0-2935 GCA_964415955.1 uncultured Verrucomicrobiota bacterium
GACCGCGCAACGGTGTGTTGAGGCCGCGCGCAGTGCCGCCATTGTCGGAGGTGAAGATCACGAGGGTCTTCGCATCGAGCTTGAGCGCGCGCAGGGTGTCGAGCACCTGCCCCACGCTCCAGTCCACTTCCTCCACCCAGTCGCTGTAGTAGCCGTTGGGAGACTTGCCGGCCCATGCCTTGCCGGGGTAAAGCGGGAAATGCACCGCACTGTGCGGCAGGTAAAGGAAGAACGGTTTGGACTGGTGCTCACGGATGAATTTCACCGCCGCCGTGGTGTAAGTCTCCACGATCGCCTGCTGTTCGTCCTGTTTCACACGGCCCACGACCTTGGTGTTTTCCACCAGCGGCAACGGCGGCTGGCTGTTGCCACGCAGACCGTCAGCGTCGTTCCCGGTGAGATTGGCGACCTTGGGCTCGGGTAGTTTGACCCCCAAATCGCTCTTGGAGCCCTCGCTGGCCGGGCCCATGTCGTTTGAGTAAGGGATGCCCAGATAATAATCGAACCCCTGCGCGGTCGGGAGAAACTCAGGCTGATCGCCCAGGTGCCATTTGCCCACGCATGCCGTCGCGTAACCCTCCTGCTTGAGGAGTTCGGCCACCGTGCGCTCCGCCGGGTTCAGACCGTTGGCACCGGCTGGAAAGAGCACATGCGGAATCGGCAGTGCGCGTTTGGGATAGCAGCCGGTCATGAGCGATGCACGGGACGGCGAGCACACCGGCGCAGCATAGAAGCTTGTCAGCTTACGCCCCTCCCTGGCCATGCGGTCAAGGTGCGGTGTGCGGTTCTTCGTCGATCCAAACGGCCCGATGTCCGCATAGCCGAGGTCGTCGATGTTGATGACGATGAAATTGGGTTTGGCGGCGGCCCCGCCATTGAAGGCGAGGGCAAGGACTAACCAGACTGCGAGATGTCGAAGGGCTTGCATCCGGCAATGATTGCCGCATGACCACAACACGGGCAAGCCCCGGAACCGCAGCCCTGCAGGCACGCTACCGGGCTGCACTGTCGGTCGCCAGCGTGTCCACGGTGGAGAAAATCTCCTGCGACATCTCGACGCCGTCGGCAGAATCCAGATTGTAACGAATCTTGATCTGATCCGCCGGGCGCATGTCATTGATGCGAAGCGTCACCGTGCGCCCATCCGGTGAGAGTGAGGCTGCGGTGACTTCGAGCTTGTCGTGCTTCGCGACTTTGGGATCGGTGACGGAAAACTCCGCCGATCCATAACCGCCGGTCCAGCGGTAGTTCCATCGTTCCACGCTGAAGCTTCCAGCATCCGCGGCGGTCTTTGGATCGAGCTTGGTTGCGAACTGGATGGCAATCCCCTCGGCTGTGGCATTGACGTGCAATGGCAGACGCGCGGGCTGGCCGGTGTGGCGCACACGATAGAAACCGCCGTCGCGCGTGGCGCTTGTCTGCCAGCCCTTCAGACCGCAGAGGTAAAGCTGTCCGTCCTTGGGATTGAACCGTCCGCGCATGATGCCGCTTTGAAACTTCAACGGCAGTTGCACCATGGATGCCTGCAATCCGTCGCCCAGCATCACTTCAAACAGGGAGCATTTGCCATAGCTCATGAACAAGAGGCGCCCGGCCAGCGGTCCCCATCGGTCGCTGTCCACCCACACCTGTCCTCCGCTGGAATTGTCCGCACCCATGGGCAGCCAGCAAAGCGGGCGGTCATAACCCGTGGGTTGCGGCGCATTCTTGTCCCATGACTTGAAGGCGAACCGCTCGCGGTCCGCTGGAATGCTGGGATTGGCCACAAAGTTCGTTCCATCGCGCGTGAACAGGAGATCGCGCTGGGCTGCGGGTGTCATGCCGTAAAATCCGCCCGGGAACACCCAGTTGAGCTTGCTGGCGGGCATCCAGTGGCCCTGATTGTCGCTGACGGTGATCTGATTGGCCGGCCCCACGGTCATGCCGTTGGGCGCTCGCAGTCCCGTGGCGATCACATCCAGTTTTGACCCGTCTTTCGACACTCGGAACAGGCAGCCCTGATGCGGCGATGTCACGTCCGGCTGCCATGGTGCGCCCTTGGCGAAATAGAAATTGCCAGCCGTGTCCGTGTGCAAATCCAGGCAGAACTCGTGGTAGTTCGGTGTCACAACGGTGTCGTTGTTGAAGTTTTCAAAATGATCGGCCTCTCCATCGCCGTTCACATCGTGCAGGCGCGTGATCTGGTCGCGCCCCAGCACATAGACAGTGTCCTTCACAATCTTCAGTCCAAGCGGCTGGAAAAGCCCGGTGGCGAAGCGTTTCCACGTGAGTTTCTTCAATGATGCATCAATGCCGGAAACGGTCCACACATCACCATGGAAGGTGCAGATGGCCGCGCGCCCGTCGCTGAAGAAATCAAACCCGCCGAAGAATGTCTTGGAGTTGTAGGGATTGACCAACGGCTCGGTGATGGTGTCCACGGTGTAAGCCTCGCTGCTGTCACCGAGCACACCCTCCGTCTCCACAGTCTTCGTCCACAAGGCGGGACCGCCCCTGGTCAACTCGCGCAGATCAATCAGTGGCATGCGACCCAGCGTCTTGAAGCCCGAAGGACGCGCATCTGCCGAAAATGCGATGCGGAACGGCTGGTTGGAACGCAGACGTCCAAGTTCAAGCACGAGGGATCCGTCCTGATGCAACACCAGTGCCGATCCGCGCGGGATGTCATAACCTGCAATGCTGAGTGTGCCACCCTCCTTGCGGGACAATGTCACCACCGCAGTTTCACCGGAGAATTCACCTTTGGGAATCACGCCGCTCACGCCGTCCGCAAGTCGCACTTGATGGGAGCCTCCCGTCTTTGTGCACTGAATGGTGCGGTGAAAGATCGACTGTCCATCCAGGTGCAGCATGCCGGGCAGTTCCAGCATGCGCGCACTTCCCACGGAGTATTCAAGCACCACCTGTTCGGCATGCTGATAAAGGCCTTTGTAAT
>CAYQCZ010000562.1:0-2931 GCA_964415955.1 uncultured Verrucomicrobiota bacterium
CCGAACCATCCGACCCAGAGCATGGCTGTGCCGGTGAGCGTCATGGTCATGTTGCCGGCCAGTGTGCGGCGGATGTTGTCCGCGGTGACACCCGCCCCTTTCACGCGTGTGTCGAAGATGAGGTCGCCTTTGGCCTTGCCTGCGAAGTCCGTGACAAACGTGTCCACCAGTGGCGCGATGGGCATGCGGTTGATGTTCGCGCGAACGTCGTATTGATAACCGGGCACGCCGAGGTTGGCGAACAACTGGGCGCTGATGGGGGCCCCGTTGAATTTCAATTTCAGGGGGTTTACGTCCACAGTGCTCTTTTCAACCTTCGTCACCACCTGGATGTCATCCATTTCGATCGATCGCAGGTAAAACTTCTTGATGCTGAGATCCGTGGTGAACAGGCCCACCGGGAGATTCATGGCGTCCGGTTCCTTCTCCGGCCCGGTTGGTTGCTGCGCCGGGGTGCTGGACGGCTTGGGTGTGGACTTGCCCTGCGCGGGGGCGCCCGTGGCGCTGAACATGTCGAAGTAGGGCGTCACGTCGAGCGCGTCCGAGGCCGCCTTCAACTGGCCGGAAATGGCATTGGTGTCGGCCATGTTCACCTTGCCAGTGATGTTGAGCTCGTTTTTCGCGCGAGCGGTGGGGGTGAGTTTGAGCTGCAACTGGCGCAGGTCCAGCACCTGTTTGGCGAGTGAGGCATCCAGATTCAGGCCAGCCGCCAGGGGATCCTTCGGCAGGTTTCCCTGGGGATTGGTGAGCAGGAGCTTGGAGACATCCAGTGATCCTTTGACCGTGGATGCGCCATTGGCGTCGAAGCTCCCCGAGGCATCGGCGTTGATGGATATGGAGGACAGGGTGGTGTCGCCAAGCGCGGCAGCGGTGAACGGGCGCAGGGCGTTCTGGTTCAAATCCACGAGCTTGAGCGTGAACTGCCCCTTCTGGCCGGCGGTGTCGAAGCGACCGGTGACATCGAAGTCGCCACCCTTGGCGGAGCCAAGGACGATGCCGCCTTTCAGCTTGCGGAGGTCGGCCACACCCTTGGTGTCATAACCGGCGTCCATGTTGACTTTCATCGTCAGGGGTGTTTGCGGGATCTGCCCGGCGGCATCCTTGATCACCACGTTGGCGGCGGTGAAATCGCCGGCGACTGTCGCTCCGGTCTGGGCGTCGAATTTGGCGCGTGCATCCAGGCTGATGGAGGCGGACCTCAATTCATTGGGTGCCAGCGCCGCAGCGAAGGAACGCAGCACATGTTCGTTCAGGTCATTCAGTTTCAGATCGACCTGTCCGCTCAGTTTGGCGGTGTCCACGCTGCCCCTGGCCTCGAAGCTGCCGCCGGGCAGGCCCGCCTGGGCGAGTGTTCCGTTGGCCTTGTTGATCGTGGCAATGCCGTTCTTCATCGCCACGTCCACCTCGGTCCCAAGCTCGAAGCGGTCGAATTTGCTGCCCATGACATCACCGGTCAGCTTTTCAATGCGGATTGTTCCGCTCACAGCCTGGTCGAACTGTGGCGGATTGGCGGCCTTGCCGGTGTTTTTCTGGGAAACTTTTCCATCAAAACTCAAATCACCGGATGCGATCTTCAAGTCCTCGCGGTCCAGCAGACGGGCGAGGGCCGCCAGATTGGCATCGGCGGTGGTCTGGAACGAGGCGTCGAACGAGGCGCTGTCGAAGGAGCCGGCACCTGCCGCCTCGGCGACACGCTGGCCGGCCTGCGCAATACGCAGCGTGTAGCCGGAGAGGGCGACGCGGCTCAGATCCGTCACCTGGCCCTTGGCCGTCACGGCGATGTCCGCGCGGTCGAGCTTGTTGGGGCCGAATTCACCGGCCAGTCCGGCCAGTTGTGCGGCGATGTCGAGGCCGATGTCCTTGCCCGCCTTTCTCGAAATGATGCTGACCTTTCCATTGACGGAACCGGCGGTGATGTTGGTGCCAAGGAATGTCCGCCAGTCGGCGAGGTTGAGCTGGTTGATGGCCAGGTCCAGCGCGGACTCGTCCAGTGCATCGGAACCCCTGCCCCAGTCCACCAGCATGGGTTTGGAGAGCGACGCGGAGAGAAGCGGGCGTCCGGATTGAGTGGCGGCGAAGCTGAACTCGCGGATGTTCGCGTTGGAGCTCACCAGATCGAGGCTCACGTTGTAATTCAGGCGCAGGTCCAGCGTGGGGGTGGCCAGTTCGCCTTTGCGCAGACTGAACTTGTCCCCGGTGACGGTGCCAGTGGTGTTGATGGACTGGGCCTGGTTTTTCAGTTCGACATCGTAGCTGGCGGCAATCCTGGTGCTGCCGAAGTAAATGCCAAACCGTGCGCCCACCAGGCTGAGCACCTCGTTGCCAATGCCGCTCACGGCGATCTTGAGGCGACCATCCAGCGTGTTGAGGTCGAACGGGCCGCTGACTGTGACTTCGCCCAGTGCGGCATTGTCCTTCTTGAACCTGACTGCAAGCTGCTTGATCTCCTGGAACGTCAGGTCCGAGTCAACGGTCACACCCAGCTTGTCGGCATCGGCAAAGGCTCCGGTCGCCTGCTGAATTCCGGTGGTCAGTGCGGTTTTGATGTGTTTGGGCATCAGGTCGTCGCCCAATTCGGTCTGCACCGAGCCGCCAAGTTTGGCCGCAAGGGAGTCGGTCTGTCCGGCCTTGGCGATGGCGGCGATCAACAACCCATCGATGTCCGCTTTCAACGGCTGGTTGTTCTTAACGCCATCCACGGACAAGTTCAGGGATTTGATTTCTGCCGTGGTCCTGCCGCCTGATTTGTCGTTCAGCGTGGCATTGAGGGTCGCGTTCTTCACTGTCACGGGCCCGATGTTGAGCAGCGTCCTGGCATCGGATTTGGGCTTGGGCGGCTGGGCTGCGAGGGCTTCGAGGATGGGATCTATGTTCGACCTGCCATCGGGCTGCTGGATGAACCGGACGGTCGGGGAATCCACCTCGATGCCA
>CAYQCZ010000563.1:0-2930 GCA_964415955.1 uncultured Verrucomicrobiota bacterium
GCGCAGAAGGTTTACACCAAGGACGTCGAACTCACCGGGCGCGTGGGTGAGATTGACTGGGAGCGCCAGTCATTTCGCCTCCGGCTGGAAGAGGGTCCGGCTGTAACCGCACCGCTGCCGGGGAACTTCACCGAACTGGCCCGCCAGGCTGGCGGCAAGGAACGCACGTTGGTTTTTGTTCGTGGCGTCGGTGTTTACGATGCTTGGGATCGCTTGCAGAAGCTGGCGGAGACTCATCATCTGGAGTCCTTGCCCAATCAGGCGCTCGCCGCGCAGATCGAAGCATTGGCCGCGCTCCAGGACGGCTGGTTCGAGGGCCAAGGTAAAGCGCCGGACAAAGATCAGCTTGCCTGGGCCAACGATCGCCTGGTGTCGAGTTTTCCCGAGGACCTGACCTTCCCGCACGTCGCTCCCACTCCCGAGGGCGGGCTGTTCCTCGAATGGATTCAAAAACCGTGGCGCGTTTCTGCGGAGATCGCATTGCCTGCACATCAGTGCGAGTTGCAGGCGACCAACACCGCCGCTGGCCAATCCGCCGACAAAGACCTCAATCTGGATCAGACCAACGCGTGGCCGGAGCTTTACTCGTTTGTGCGCACTCACCTTGCCCCCGCCTGACCCATGCAACCGACCACATTGCTGCTGCGGCAGGTTCATCCCAAATGGCTCAAAGATGGTGAAGTTCTCAGCATTGCGTTCCGCCCGTTCCCCAAAGACGAAGGCTTGCTCTCGGTCTATGACGGCGATCTGATCCTGCCGCCGGATTCGTGGCAGCACTACACCGGCAATTTGGGTTACCAGTCTGCGGGTGTCTGGGCGGTCAATGTCAAGGAGGTGGAAGCGTGTAATCTCACCGCGCGTGCGGACACCGAAGGCCAGTTTCCCGAGCACGCAGTCATTGATTTTTCCGCACACGGTGACAAAGAGCAGAAGGCTAAATCCAAGATTCTTGCCGCCAAAGCAGCGGAGCGCGGGTGTTTGTTCCAACCGGCAAGCTGAGATGCACTGGCGTGATGTCGCGCGCCCCCCTTTCGCCGCCACACCCGCCGCGCAAGCGACGGGGGACCCGTTGATGGTGGCGTATTGGGAGCGGGTGTTGAACGGGCTGGTGTATGAGCTGTATTTCCCGGAGGAGCTGCACGCCGCCGGCCTGCGCCTCTTCGACCTCGTCGCCTCGGCCCGGCTGCCCAGCGTGGAACAGACAATCCTGTCTGTTCAGGCCGAGGGGAAGACCAAGGAGGACACAGACAGGATTGTCTGTGCCACCCTGCGCCAGAAATTCGAGGAACTCCACGACGGCGCCCACCCCGTCCGCTTCGCCCTCGATAAACTCCAAGCCCTCGACACCATCCGCATCATCGAAGGCAAGGGATGAAAATCACCTACACCCAACATGCCCGGCATGTCATGGCCGAGCGGGAAATTCCGGACGAGTGGGTCGAGCGGGCGCTGGAAACTCCCGGACTGCGGCAGCCCGATCCCGACGATCCGGCGGTGGAGCGCTTATTCCGCTCAATCCCCGAATTCGGCGGCCGGGTGCTCCGGGTAGCCGTCAACACTCAGGTTGAGCCGTGGCGGGTGGTGCGTGTATTCTTCGACCGCAACATGAAAGGCAAACTATGAAACTGCACGTGGACAAGGCGGCGGACGCCCTCTATCTCCGGCTGGACGACTCAAAAATCGTCGAATCCCGGGAAGTATCCCCGGGCGTGGTGCTTGATTACAACGAGGCCAACGAAGTGGTGGGGGTCGAGATGTTGCACCTTTCGAAACGCACCAAGTCTCCCAAGCTTTCGGCGTTGGAGTTCGAGACTGCTTGAACGACTCAGGACCCGTCGATGGTGCGTATTGGGAGCGGGTGTTGAACGGGCTGGTGCATGAGCTGTATTTCCCCGGGAAGTTGCACGCATGCGCAGCTATGAGGTCAGGATCAGCCGTCTGTGGAGAAAGTTCATCTGGTTTGACTGGCAGGGGCAGGGGGATTTTGAAAAGTGGCGGAGAGAGGGGGATTCGAACCCCCGGTAGGGTTTTACCCCTACAACGGTTTAGCAAACCGTCGCTTTCGACCACTCAGCCATCTCTCCACTACTTGTGCCGACGGCCAATCAAACGGAGTTTCAGGGGCGCTGCAAGCAGTTTTTCCCTTGCCCCCTCAAGCAACCCGGCTTCCAAGGCGGCGGCTACTCCGGAATGTTCCTGTGGCTGGCGATGTCCGCGCGCAGGAACCGGATCAGGAGGCGGAGCCGTCCGGCAAGGTCGGCCGTTTCGAGGATCGCCTGGCGCGCCGCCGGATTGGTGAGCAGCGCGCAGGAAACGATGTCCACCAGATGCTCGGGGTTTTCGATCTGCAGGAGGTGTCTGGCGAATCGTTCCACACCTTCCTTGAGCACCTCGGCCAGTTCAGCCTTGTCCTCGGGCAATGGAACCGGCGCATCGGGGGCCAGTGTCAGATGGAATCCCTGCTCCAGCCGCTGGGCCACCACTTCGCGCAGCTTGATGACCAGCAGTTCAGTCTCCATGCTCGTCTCCAGCGTCCTCGGGATCAGATCGATTTCATGAACCCGGTAAGGACGGCGTTTCACCGCCTTGCCGAACGTGACGCGGCTCAATCCCTCCAGCACGAGGTGCGATGTGCCATCCGGGCGGCGCACACAGGCGCGAACCACGCCGATGCTGCCGACCTTGACCGGAGACTCGCTCTTCACCGCCGGCTTGCGCATGGCCACGCAAAACAAGCGGTTTCCATCCAGCACGTCCGTGAGCATGTGGCGGTAGCGGGTTTCGAAAATGTAAAGCGGCAGCATTGCATGCGGGAAGAGAATCGCATTCGGGAGGATCATGACCGGCGCTTCGCGTGGCAGCTGCATGCGGGCAATCTAGTCTCCTGTCCTTGAAGTGTCTGTCATTATTTCTTCGAGTTTGGAACGGGC
>CAYQCZ010000564.1:0-2928 GCA_964415955.1 uncultured Verrucomicrobiota bacterium
TGCGGTTCCTCGGCGAACGCACCTTCGAACGGCTCGGATCGAACAAGACCTTGCAGGCCGACGTGCGTCTGGTGGCCGCCACCAACAAGAACCTCGAGGAACTGGTCCGCGCAGGAAACTTCCGCGAGGATCTGTATTTCCGGCTGAAAGTGGTCGAACTGGTGCTGCCGCCGCTTCGTGAAAGATGCGAGGACATCCCGCTGCTGGCCAGCGCGTTCATGAAGGAGTTTGCCTCGGAAAACGCCAAGCCCGTCCGCGAGTTCACCCAGGACGCCATGGATGCGCTGTTGAATCACGACTGGCCCGGCAACGTGCGCGAACTGCGCACCTGCATCGAGCACGCCGTCGTGCTCTGCCGCACGGAGACCATCACCCTGCGGGACCTGCCGGCGACCGTGCGCAATCGCGAGGGAGGACTGCGCCCACCGTCCGCTTCGGGGCTGTCCCTCGGAGCCGTCGTCAAACCCGGCGTCACGGTGAAGGATGCCGAGCGCGAATTGATCGTTCGTGCGCTCAAGGAATCTGATGGCAACCGCACACTGGCCGCAAAGAAGATTGGTGTGAGCCGTCGCACGCTCCATCGCAAGCTGCACACCTACAACCTCGAAGGTTTTTAACCACACAGGGAGACACTGACATGGGACCCGGATTACAGGAACGCATTCACTCGCTGGAAATGGGCGCAGGCGCGGCCATCGTCAAAGGGATCGTCGGGGTGCTGGGATTTGTCGTGCTGGCGTTGATGTGGAACGCCACGCACTACCATCACTTTGACAATCCGGAGGCCATGGACGCCGCACAACTGGCGGCGAACATCGCCGAAGGCCGCGGCTATACGACGCATTACGTGCGTCCGCTCAGCGCCTGGATGCTGCGTGAACACACCGGCAGCATGTTCCTGGATGGCGATCACCCGGACATCTCGAATGCTCCGGTGTATCCCGCAGTGCTGGCGGGCATGATGGCCAGGCTGCCATCCCATGCGCAGATCAACCGCGCCGAACCGTTCACAGCCTACGCACCCGAGGTGTGGATCCACCGGATGAACCAGGTCCTGTTCCTCGTGGTGTTGATCGTCACGTTTCTCCTCGCACGCCGGTTGTTCGACAGCACCGTCGCATGGATCACCGTCGTCATGCTGGGCGGTGCGGAGTTGTTCTGGCGTTTCTCCATGTCGGGTCTTCCCACCCTGCTGGTGGCACTGAACGGGCTGTTGATACTCTGGTGCCTGGCTGTGGCCGAGCGCGGGGCACGCGAACATAAATGGTCTCTTGCAAGGCTGCTTCCGCTCGCGCTGCTGGCCGGTGCGCTCACGGGCGTGGCGGGATTGACCCGCTATTCCTATGCGTGGCTCGCGCTGCCCGTCGTGTTGTTCTTCGGGCTGGCCTTTGAACAGCGGAGAATGGTGCTGATGCTGACCGTGTTTCTCGGCGTGACTGGAGTCATGACACCATGGCTTGCGCGCAATTACGCCATCAGCGGCCATCTTTTTGGCACTGCCGGGCTGTCGGTCAACATGGATTCGGAGCGGTTTCCCGGTGACCGGCTGGAACGCGCCATGCGGCCGCGCCAGCAGGACACGCCCATGGACATCGGCAAGGCGGGCATGGACGAGCATTGGCGGAAGTTTGTGCGCAACACGACGCGCATCGTGAAGGACGAACTCCCGCGTCTGGGCGGGAGCTGGCTCAGCGCCTTTTTCCTCGCTGGTCTGCTTGTGCCCTTCAACAACCCGGGCCTTCGCAAACTGCGCTGGTTTGTGCTTGGCTCGCTCGTGTTGCTCATCGCCGTTCAGGCACTGGGCCGCACACACATCTCCGACATGTCCCCGGAGATGAACTCCGAGAATCTCCTGGCCGTGCTGGCACCGTGGGTGTTTCTGTTTGGCGCGGCCATGCTGGCGATGCTCCTGGATCAGACGGGCATTGATTATCCGCCCACGCGCCATTTGCTGGCGGGTTTTCTGTGCGTTGTGTTCTGCCTGCCGTTGATCTTCGGGCTGCTCCAGCCGCGCCCATCACGCATGGCGTTTCCGCCGTATCACCCGCCGTCCATCCAGGAGGCCGGTGGCTGGATGCGATCCAGTGAATTGACCATGAGCGACGCCCCGTGGGCGCTGGCATGGTATGGCAACCGCGACGCCATCTGGCTGACGTGGGATCTGGAGAATGACGCGAACATCATCAGCCGCGCCCAGCCCATCCGGGCGATTCATCTCACGGCATTGACGCTGGACCGCAAGCTGGTCTCAGGCCAGATGCGGGATGCGGAGCCTTGGGGTGCGTTTGCCCTGGATGTGATCGTCCGCAATGAACTGCCCGAAGGCTTCCCGCTCAAACACGCCTTTGCGGACTGGTTTCCCGACCAACTCTTCCTGACAGACCGGCCGCGTTGGGATGAGCGGCGGCGTTAGACGCTCCAAGTTTTGATCTGACTGACAACGCCGCTTGTCGTGCAGTGGCGCGGATGGTATCAGCTTACCTCCATGGCCCTTGATTGTTTCGCCGCGCGCTCCGTGGCATCCATTGCGCTCCTTTCCGCCCTGACAGCCTTTGCCCAGTCCGGCTGGCAAAACATCCGCGTGCCGGGTGCATGGGAATCCTCCGGCATCTCCGGCACCGCCAATTACGACGGCTACGCGTGGTATCGCACGTGGTTCAAGCCGCATGACTCCTATTTCACCAAGCACGAGCGCAATCTCTTCGAGGAATCGGTGAACATCGGCATCCGCGGCCTGGCCGATGCGCACGAGATTTATGTCAACGGTGTAAAAATTGGCACCGGCGGTCAGATGCCGCCGAACTTCAAGAGCGGCCGCGCCGACAACCATCGCCACAAGGTCCCGCCCGGCACGTTGAAAAAGGGCGAGTTGTACTTTATCGCAATCAGTGTATTAAATCAAAGCGGTCACGGAGGCTTCACCACTGA
>CAYQCZ010000565.1:0-2920 GCA_964415955.1 uncultured Verrucomicrobiota bacterium
TGTTCACGGGCCACCGGACGGTCCTCCTCGCAGGTGAAATCCAGCACCGGGCATGAAGTGAGCTCGGAGGCGTCGCGCCCGAGAATCTCCTCAAGGCGCGGGTTCACATAAACAAACCGTCCGTGCTGGATGATGTAGATGCCCACCAGGGAACGCTCCACAAGCTGCCGGAACATCGTCTCCACCCGTTTGAGATCGGTCACGTCGATGCCCGCGCCGAGCAGCAGTTCGTGCTGGTCCTTGCCGGGGGTGAGGAGGGTGCAACGCCACTCGATCATGCGCAGCTCCCCCGTGCGGGTGCGCCACGGATTGAGATGGGGATGGAGCAGCTCAGGAGATCGCGGGTCGGCGAACCTTGCCACCACGGTTTGCGTCCAGTCCTCCGGAATGAACAATTCCAGGATGGTCCGTCCCGTCACCTCCTCGCTGCGGTAGCCGGTCAGCATCTCGCAGGCGCGGTTGAAGAGCTGGATGCGGCCCTCGAGATCGGTCAGAACGATCAGGCAGGGTGCCGTGGCGATGACCGCTTCAAATCGCTGGCGCTCCTCCCTCAAGGCCTGTTCGGCAAGCTTTCGCGGGGTGATGTCCCGCGTCACGCTGAGGACGCACTCCACCACGCCCTCGGCGTTGCGAAGGGGGGCCGAACGGGTCTCCATCCATCGCTCCGTGCCCTTCAAGCCGGTCAAACGGAACTCCAGGCCGTCCGTCTCGCCGGCCATGGCCCTTCGGTGAAGCTCCAAAAAGGCCGCGCGGTCCTCCTCATGAATCAGCCCCGCGACCGGCTTGCCGCACACCTCCTGCGCGCTGGAGGCTTCGACCATGCGCAGGCCGGCGGCGTTCATGGAAACGACCGTGCCCGCTTCATCCACGATCTTCACACATTCGGGTTCCGTTTCGTAAATCGTCCGCAGGCGGGCCTCGCTCTCGCGCAGGGCGATCTCGGCCAGCTTGCGCTCGGTGATGTTGACGTGCATGACCACCACCCCGGCAAACGCGCTGGACTCAACCCGGGTGACCATCAGCCGGAACCAGCGCTTCACCGCGTCGGAATGGCAGGGATACTCGATCACGAACGCAGCGACCCGCCGCGCAGCACGGAGCGGATGCCCCTGGCGGTCGTCCTGGCCTCCTCCGAACAGTCACCCGTCGCCCGCTCGCAGACATCAAGGTAGTTCTGCCCCACGCCAAAATCCTGCTGGTCGAGATCGTTGGTCATGGCAAAGCCGCGCCAGGAGTGATTGACCGCACGGATGACGCCCTCGGCATCCAGCAGGGCGATCTGGGCGGGCAGGGCATCGAGGATGGCCATCTGAAGGCCGTAAGCGCGGTCCTTGGCGGATATGTCCTCCTCCAGTTCGCGCTTCACGCGCTCCAATTCCAGCGTCTTTTGCTCCAGCTTGCGGATGAGCGCCTCGCTGTATTCGCGCATGACCTCCGGTGCGGCCTGCCGGGGTGCGGTTGGTCTGGCCTTTTTATTGCGGTGGCTCAATTCACGAAGGATGGCAAAAAGCTCCTGCGGCTCGATGGGTTTCAGGAGGAAGGCATCCGCGCCCATGTGCACGGCCAGCCGCTCGTCCTCCGGCTCGGTGTAGGTGGCGGTGTAAACCACGAACGGCACGTGCGCCAGCTGCCGGTCCCCGCGCCAGTGGCGCAGCAGCGTGTAACCATCCATCACCGGCATCAGCAGATCGGACACCACCAGATCGGGAGGTTCCTGCCGGGCCATGTCCAGCGCCTCGGCACCATGACTTGCCACACGGACATGGCAGCCCTGGCTTTCCAGCAGGGACTTCAGATACCGGAGGCTGTCTTCATGGTCATCGACGACGAGAATGTTCTTCATCATTTCATCGGAACAGGTGCGCCCAGCGTCTGAATATCCATGACAAACGAGTCCGGGTCGATGGGTTTTTCGATGTAGCCGGTGCAGCCGGCATCCAGGCAACGCTGACGGTCACCGGCCATGGCATGCGAAGTCACCGCGATGATGGGCGTGCGCTCAAGCGAAGGCACGCCACGCAGCATGCGGGCCACCGCGTAGCCGTCCATGCCGGGCAGTTGCACATCCAGAAGGATCACATCGGGCCGGTGACGTCTGGCGGCCTCGATGCCCTCGGGACCATCGGCCGCCAGCAGCACACGGTAGCCGTGCTGGCGCAAAAGGAACTCAACAAGGTAACGGTTCTGGGGATTGTCCTCGATCAGCAGCACGGTGGGCATGATGGCTTCAGGGGTCCTGCGTCAGGGGAAGCACGACCGTGAACAAGCTGCCATGCTGCCACGTGCTGGCAACGGAAATATCACCCCCCATCAGTCCGCACAGCCGCCTGCAGATGGCCAGCCCAAGCCCCGTGCCCTCCTGACGCCGTGTCATCCCCGTGTCCACCTGGGTGAAGGGGTGGAACAACTTCGGCAAATCTTCCGGACGGATTCCCACGCCCGTGTCCTCCACGCGGAATCTGACGGACGGGCGCACCGCACCACCGGCCGCCGGCGTGAGGGACTCCACGCGGTCCACTTCGAGGGACACGTGCCCTTGCTCGGTAAACTTGACGGCATTGGAGAGGAGGTTGAGAAGAACCTGCCGGACACGCCGCCTGTCACCGGTCATCTCCCCGAGGGCCGGGTCCACCTGACAACGCAGAACGAGCCCCCTGTTCTCTGCCAGAGGCCGGATGGAGGCCGTGACCTGCTCCACCAGTTCCGGCAGGGAAAAGGGCGCCACGTGCATCTCGATCTGGCCGGCCTCGATCTTGGAAATGTCGAGCACGTCATTGATCAGATCCAGCAGGTGCCTTGCACTGCTGCGGACCATGCCAAGCTGGCGGCGCTGCTCGTCGTTGATGGGGCCCGCCAGCTCCTGATGCATGATGCCGGAGAAGCCGATGATCGAGTTGAGCGGCGTGCGCAGCTCGTGCGA
>CAYQCZ010000566.1:0-2920 GCA_964415955.1 uncultured Verrucomicrobiota bacterium
CTCATGCTGCTCGATGATGATGGAGAACAAATGTCCTCCCAGCAGATTCGCCTTGCGCTGGAGCGTGCGGAACTTGTCCTGTCCCTTGTAGGGATTGTGCGGCGCGAACACGACATAGCCCTGCTCCGCCAGCCTGAGTGAGAATGCCTTGTAGGCCGCGTAGGCACGGGAATTCCTGTCGTCTGTGATCGTGTCCATCGGAACGCCCTCAAGGCCATGCTGTGCCACCACCACCGGACGGCGTTCTCCAGCTTTCAGGTCCTTCGGGAGCAGCAAGACCCCCCATGCAAACACATCCTCCCAGACGTCCAGCGTCACGTCATAGGCCACCACCCTGCCCGTCTCAAAGATCTTCCGCGATTGCGGAGCGGGTGGCACTGATGCCGAAGGAAATCGTCCGATCACATCATTCCAGAAACTGGTCTTCCACAGCTCGCGCTCACTCTCCCATTCCTTGGCGGATTTGGCTTTGATCGGGCCCCAGAAAGTCCGGTCCCTCTCATATGTAGCCACCCTCAAAAGGTTTTGGACGTGCGCCTCAAGTTCCCTTACCTGGCGTTTCTGCCGCTGGCCGGCGTCGAAACCCGGGCGCAAATCACGCAGCCTGCCGGGAACGGCAGGAGCATTGCGCATCATCAACGCGCTGGTGAAATGACGGAGGGCAGGCGTCTCCATGAAACGCTCGGCGGTCAGCAGCATGGGCGTCACTCCCGAGAGTTGACCGGCCCGGTCGATCTCCTGCTGGACCGCTGCATCGCCGGGCTTGATGAGGTCACCTGGGGCTGCTCCACCGCGACGACCCTTCCGAACAGCCGGCGGCCCGTTTACCTTGGGAAAGACCCCATGCTCCACGATCAGGGTGCGCGGCGCAATGAGGCTGGCAATCTCAGCATCGCCGAATTCACGGAGCAATCCGAAGACGTTCCGGTAGATGGGTTCAGCCCAGGCGCGTTGCATCGTGCCGAAACAGCCGCTGATCAGAGTGGTGTCGATGCGCACATCCAAGGCAGCCGCATAGAGAGCAATCAGACCGCCTTCACCGTAGCCTGCCACCCCCAGCTTGAGGCCCGCCTGGTGTGTCCGCTGGTTCTCCGCCTCAAGCCAGTCAAATGCGGCCAGAACTTTTTGAACCTCGTAACCGGGTGTTGTGCGTCCCATCAGAAAAGCCTGGCGATAAATCCACTCCCTGTGCGGCTGGTTGGTGAAGAGCTCCAGTCGTTCGTTGCCGGAAAACTCGTCGCTGCGGCTGATCAGCACCGGGACAATCACCTGGGCCCCGGCGTCGGCGAGGCGCCTTGCGAACTGGCCCTCTGGAGGAATGCCCGGCGCGAGGCCGGCGATTTGCTCCGGCGTCTGATCGGCATCCGGAATGGCCACCACGCGGGCTCTGGGCGGCATCTTGGGATCCAGGAGAAGCCCTTCGCCATGGACTCCAGGCAATGCCACCCACCGGACCGCACGCACCGTGAAACGCTCGGTCTCGGCCACTTTCGCGGGCTCTCCAATCCGAGCCACAATCTCCATCACGGAGCCCGGCGCGCGCGTGCCATCCACACCAAGAATCTTTTTGAGACGCACCCGGTTCGGCTCAACGCTTCGCGTGTAGGCTTCGGGCGAGGAAGTATCACGCTTCCAATGCTGACCACGACTTTCGACGGATTGATCAATATTACGCAACAGCCATCGATCAATGCCGTCCACCATCCTGGCCGAAAGATCGTCCTCGGTGCGCAACAGCTGCGAGCCCGGCAGGACATCCGGAAAAGCGGCTTGCGACAAAATCCTGGGCGTAGCGAAAAGGCAAAGCAGGGCCGCAATGAGCAGATTCCAACCAGTGCGGGGCTTCATGACGCAAGAACAACAAACGAGCCCTGACAGGTCAAGCACCCCGGACTTCACACCGGAGCAAAGTTTCATCACACACCCGACCGGGCATCGCGGCCGGATTGCCTTGCTTCACCGTTGACGCTCATCCCCGCGCTTCGCATCATCCGCCGCGCTGATTGGGGCTGGAACGCCGCACGTTGGCTGAAAAATCGCATGTCCATTTTGAAACCATGAAACTCGACAACCTTTACTCCGAACTCACCATCAAGACCGGCGCCAAGCTCGCACTGCTGGTCATGGACGGCCTCGGCGACATTGCGCAGCCGGACAACGGTGGCATGACCCCGCTGGAGGCGGCATCCACACCCAACATGGACAAGCTTGCAAGAGCATCCGCCCAGGGACGCATGATTCCTGTCGCCCCCGGCATCACGCCAGGCAGCGGACCGGGGCATCTCGGGCTCTTCGGCTACGATCCGCTGGAGTTTCAAGTGGGACGCGGGGTCATCGAGGCATTGGGTTTGGGACTCACGCTCAAAGCGGGTGATGTTGCCGCACGGGCCAACTTTTGCACCATGGACGACAAAGGCATCGTCACCGACCGCCGGGCCGGACGCATCCCGACCGAGAAGTGCGAGGAATTGTGCGCCGTGCTCGCCGCCAATATCAAAAAGATCGGTGATACGGAGATCATCATCCAGGCTGGCAAGGAGCATCGTTTTGTTGTGATTTTCCGTGGCAAGGACATGGAAGGACCGGTGACCGATTCCGATCCCAACCGCGAGGGGCTCCCCATCCCGTCTGTGAAGCCAGTCGATGCGTCCTCGGCGAAGCAGAAAAAGACTGCAAAGTTGATCGCAGACTTCTACAAGGCCGCCCTGCCCTTGCTGAAGGGCAGGCAGCCTGCCAACGGTTTCCTGATGCGCGGGATTGCCCACCAGCCAGTAGGGCGCAGCACCAGGGGATTCGAGGCGAAGTCTCATGAGAGGGATCAGGCAATGAGGGCAAGCTGGTTCTCCGCCTCCGCCCAGGCTTGGGCAGTGGCGGCTTGGCGGATCGTGCCAGCGGCATCGACCACCCGAGGTGGCAAGCT
>CAYQCZ010000567.1:0-2915 GCA_964415955.1 uncultured Verrucomicrobiota bacterium
GGCCGGGTCGAACAAGACGGGCATTACGTTCAGCGACGTGGTCAAGGAAGTGCTTTCGCCGGACTACCAGATCAAGGCGGCCGTCGTAGCCGAGGACAGCCGGGAGGCCGGACAGCGGCAGATCCTGAATTTCGGCCACACCATCGGGCATGCCATCGAGAACATTTCCGGCTACGGCAAATACCTTCACGGCGAGGCGATCGCAGTCGGGCAGACGGCCGCGGCGTGGATTTCATCGCAATTGACCGGTCTGCCACAGGCGGACGCCGCACGGATTGAGAAGTTGTTTTCCCAGTTGAAGCTGCCGACGCACATCAAGCTGGACGAACGCTCCACCAAACGCCTGCTGGATGCCATGAAGCTGGACAAGAAGGTGAGCGGGGGCAGCGTCCGGTTTGTGCTGGCTGAAAAGATTGGCCGTGTGGTCTGGGGCCGGGAGGTGCCCGGGGCATTGGTCCGGCAAAGCCTTCAACGCGGGACAACCAGCGCACATTGACATGTCATCCGTCAGCGAAATCATCGTCCGGGAATACTTCGAAATGCACGGTTTCCTTGTCCGGCAGCAGAGGAAGTTCATCGCCCCCAGCAAGAACGAGGACGAGGAGATCGATTTCCTGGTCATCAACCCCCAGCCGCAGGCAGGGCAGGGCGGTCTGGATTTCGTTCTTGGCGCCGCCGGGCTGCCGGGCGTGGCAAAGGCCGTGGTGGCCGTGAAAGGGTGGCACACGGAGACCATCAGCAGCGGCGTGGTGGCGCATGCGGAGCACCTGGCGAGGTTTGCCGAACCGTCCATTTTCCGGCATGCAGTCAAGGCCCTGGGTGGTGAGCCGGCTCCTCTCAAGGTGCTGGTGGTGCCGTCCCTGCCTCAGGCGCCTGAAGCGCGCGCGCAGTCCATTGCCGCGCTGCAAGCCAAGGGCGTGGATGCCGTGCTGCCGTTCAGGACCATGCTGCAGGAGTTGATCGACCAGGTGGAGGTCAACCGCAACTATGCGAAGTCCGATCTTCTCCAGATCCTGCGCATCCTGAAGAACTACGAGTTCTTCAAGGAACCACAGCTCGAACTGTTCAAGCCCCGCAAGCAACGCCGCAGGCGGTCTTGAGTTTCACAAAACCCACACGGGGGCCGTCGAGGCTGTCCGCGGCGCATGACCTGGACCAGCGGGAAGCCGCCGTCGATCCCATGCGTGGCGGCGCGAGACACCGTCGATCCCTGGCTTTCCCGGTGAAGCAAGCCGGGCACGAAGGCGTGGGAGGATTCATTTGGGAGGGCAGGGCAGGGGGGCGTGTTGCCTGCGATTGAACGGCATGATGAACGCTGTTCATTTGGCCCGGCGAACTTTTTGCATTAAGAAGGGCAAAGCACGATTGACCTCGCGGGTTGATCGGCTAAGAGTAACCGGCTTTTGGATTTCGGCGCTCCTGAAAGTGATGTGGCGCACGCCCGCCTGACGGGGTCCGAATCCCAATGAAATACAGAGATGAACGAGAGCAGAAAGAACACCAACGGCCTGCCTGCAAAGCAGGGCATGTATGATCCGCAGTTCGAGCACGATGCCTGTGGCGTCGGGTTCGTGGTGAACATCAAGGGCAGGAAATCCCACGAGATCATCCAGCAGGCCCTCGAGGTGCTCCGCAATCTGGACCATCGCGGCGCCTGTGGTTGCGAGGTGAACACGGGCGACGGCGCCGGCATCCTGATGCAGATGCCCACGAGCTTTTTCGAGCGTGAGAGTGTGAAGCTGGGTTTCAAGCTGCCCAGGGGCGGCCAGTATGGCGTGGGTGTGTTGTTTCTGCCCCAGGACCCGCCGGAACGGCAGCAATGCGAGCGGGCGTTTGAGAAGATCGTCAAGGCCGAGGGATTGAAGGTGCTGGGATGGCGCACGGTGCCCACGGACAATTCCATGCTGGGCGACACGGCACTGGCCTCGGAGCCTTTCATCCGGCAGGTGTTCATCGAGCGGCCCAAGGGCATGTCGAACGACCTGGACTTTGAGAGGAAGCTTTACGTGGTGCGCAAGCGCTCCACCAACACGATTCCAAAGATGGAGATGCAGCAGGCGCGTTACTGGTATGTGGCCAGCCTTTCCTGCCGGACGATCGTTTACAAGGGCATGCTCCTGACCGTGCAGCTCGACAAGTATTTCCTCGATTTGCAGGACCCGGCGATGGAAAGCGCGCTGGGTCTGGTGCACTCACGCTTCAGCACGAACACCTTCCCGAGCTGGAACCGGTCGCATCCCTACCGCTACATCGCGCACAATGGCGAAATCAACACGTTGCGCGGCAACATCAACTGGATGCACGCACGGCAGGCGCGGTTTGAGTCCGAGCTGTTCGGTGAGGACATCAAGAAAATCCTGCCGGTGATCAACACCGACGGCAGTGACTCGGCGATGTTCGACAACGCGCTCGAACTCCTCACGCTGGGCGGGCGTCCATTGCCGCAGGCGGTGATGATGATGATCCCCGAGCCATGGGAAAACCATGAGAGCATGGATCCCAAGCGACGCGCCTTTTACGAATACCACTCCTGTCTGATGGAGCCGTGGGACGGTCCGGCGTCCATCGCATTCACCGACGGTGATTGCATGGGGGCGGTGCTGGACCGAAACGGACTGCGGCCTTCGCGCTACTACGTGACCAAGGATGACCTGGTGGTGATGGCTTCCGAGGCGGGCGTGCTGCAGATTCCGGCCGAACGGATCGCGCACAAGGGGCGACTGCAGCCCGGCCGCATGTTCCTGGTGGACACCAAGCAGGGACGCATCATTGCGGACGAGGAGCTCAAGGAAAAATACGTCAGCGAACATCCCTATCAGGAATGGCTGGATGCCAACCATGTGCTGCTGGAAAACCTTCCCGAGCCGCCCCATGTGCACGGCCCAGACCACAAGAGCGTGCTGCAACGTCAGCAG
>CAYQCZ010000568.1:0-2913 GCA_964415955.1 uncultured Verrucomicrobiota bacterium
TACTATCTGCAGCTGACCGGCTTCAAAGCGGAGGAAGCCCCGGCCATCGCACAATTCGCCACGCGGGAAATTCTCTGGTTTCTGTTCTTTTTCACCCTCTCGGCCATGGTCGTGATCGCGATGCTCAGCGGCGCACTGGGCGGGCCGCGCGCCAAGTGGGGCGTTGCCCTGCTGGGTCTGGTGCTCGTGACCGATTTGAGCCGCGCCAACTCGCCATGGATCATCTACGAAAACTACAAGGCCAAGTATCAGAGCAACGCCATCATCGACCTGCTGCGTGAACGCTCCCACGAACATCGCGTGGCCATGGGGCCCAATCCGGGTTTGCCGGAACTCAGCAGCTTTCACAGCGCCGTGTATCATCAACTCTGGCTGCAGCACCATTTTCCCTATTACAACATCCAGTCGCTGGACATCCCGCAGGAACCGCGTGTGGCCCAGGAAAAAATCGAATACGTCTCTGCCTTTTCATCCAATCCTGTGCGCTACTGGCAGCTATCCAACACCCGCTATCTGTTTGGCATGCTGGCCATGCCCACACCTCAGGGGCCGGTGGGCTACGTGGATTTGTTGAACGCACAACTGGATCCCGTCCACAAGCGGTTCCGGGTGAAAACACCGTTTACCGTCACGCAGCAGGGTGAGTTCATATCTGCGGCCACCAACTCGACAGGTCCTTATGCCTTGATCGAATTCACTGGCGCCCTGCCCCGTGCCGCGCTCTACAGCCGATGGCGGGTTGAGCCGGACATGAAGGCTGCTTTGGCGACGCTCTCTTCCCCGCAATTCGATCCGGAGCAGACGGTATTGATCCAGGGCGACTCAGGAGTTTCCGCATCTCCAGCCACGCCTTCCCAAAGCCAGACAAGGGCTGGAAGCGTTGAGTTTGTCCGCTACGCACCGAAGCACATTCAGTTGAAGACGGAAGCGGATGAAACCTCCGTGCTGCTGTTGAACGATCGCTATCACCCGGACTGGAAAGTGTGGATCGATGGCCAGCCTGCGGAATTGCTGCGGGCCAATTACATCGCCCGGGCCGTCATGCTGCCGCCCGGCTCACATCTCGTGGAATTCAAGTTCGAGCCCTCGACAAGGCCCTTGATGGTCAGTCTCAGCGCGATCGTTGTGGGCATCATCCTTGGCGGCGTCGTTCTTGTGCAGAACCGAAGGAATGCATCGACAACGGCGGAGCCTCCGTCATCCCCGGTGCCGCCTGAGACTCCCGCATCCAAGCCAGCCGAAACTGAAAAGCCGGCCCCGGCAAAGCGCCGCAAATCCCGATGAGCACCGGCCATCAGGAAAGCTATCGTCACAACGAAGCCTATGCGGAATTCCTCGCCGGGTGGGACGCGGGCTTCTACGCCAAATACACGGACACATTGCGGCCGGATCAGCCCGGTGCCCGCGTCCTGGACATCGGCTGCGGTGTGGGCCAGGTCGTGGCACGTCTGTCGGAGGCGGGATTTGAGGCCCATGGCGTCGATGTCTCAGAGCCCAACATCGAACGCGCCCGAAAGTTCTCCCCGCGATGCCAGCTCTACGACGGCCGTAAACTCCCCTTCCCCGACAGCCATTTCGCTTCAGCAGGCGCACTCAACGTCCTGGAACACGTGGAGGAACCCGAGGCATTCATTGCGGAACTCGTTCGCGTGGTGCAACCCGGTGGAAAGATTGTCATCTCCAGCCCAAATTTCTTCCGCGTGCTCGGCTTCCGCGATTATCACCCGCGCATGAGGGGCATCGGCAACAAATGGCGCAACTGGTGCCGGCTGCGTGAAAAAATGCGCCAGATGAAATCCGCACCGGAGACCGTCCGTTTCGACAAGATGAAGCCCATCGTGCGCGAAGCCTTTCAGCCGGACGACGACGCCATCGTGGCCACCAACCCGCTGGAAATGGCGTTCTTCCTCCGCCGTGCGGGCTGCGAGGTGCTTTCGATCTCCTGCTGCGACCGCTACGTGTCGGCACCCTTGGATTGCATGCTGAACCTCGGTCCCTGGCGTTACGTGATGTTCAACGCCTTTCTCGTCGCACGTAAAATACGCTGATCACAGCCCGCTGGGGTGATCGAGAAACACCCAGGGCAGCTTGAACTTCCTGGACAAATGCGCCGCCAGCGCCTTCACACCGAAGGTCTCGGTGGCATAATGCCCGCCGTAGAAAACGTTGATGCCCGCATCCTCGGCCAGGGCATGCGTCCAATGAGGCCCCTCTCCCGTGATGAACGTGTCCACGCCCTCCTCCGCCGCCTGCTTCAGCTCAGCCCCCGCGCCACCCGTCACTACTCCGATGCTCCGGCAGATCCCCCCGCCTCCAGGCAATAGGACCGGCGCAGCCCCCAGCACTTCCGCCAGACGCCGGCTCAATTCATCACGGCCAATCTTTGACACAGCCTTCAGGCCGATGGGCGTGCCCTTGTGATCAAAGAAGGATTTTGTCTTCTTGAAACCCAAAGCCGCGCAAAGCCCGGCATTGTTGCCAAGTTTGGGATGCGCATCCAACGGCAGGTGGGAACTGTAAACAGCCAGATTATGCTGAATGAGCAGGCGCAGCATTTCGCGGCGTTTGCCAGTCCAAGGATGCGTGCGATTCCAGAACAGGCCGTGATGCACAAGCAACAAGTCCGCGCGTGCCTCCACCGCCATGCGGATGGTGGCCAGACTTCCGTCCACAGCAGCAGCGATGCGCGTCACGCTGCCGTCATTCTCAACTTGCAATCCGTTGCAGGCACCGTCCCAGTCCTGAAATGCGTGCGGATTCAGCGTCGCGTCGCAGTGCCTCACAATGCGTTCAAGTGGTGTCATGCATTGAATCTGAAGGAACAGCCGTCTTTGTGGAAGACTTCAAAGAAGGAAGAGAATTGGAGCGAGCGAAGGGATTCGAACCCTCGACATTCACCTTGGCAAGGTGACG
>CAYQCZ010000569.1:0-2910 GCA_964415955.1 uncultured Verrucomicrobiota bacterium
GACATGAATACGGAATGTTCGACATGAACCGCGTCTGTGGTGAGGAGAAGGGCGTTGCGGCCTACGCTTACACGGAGTTTGAGTCACCCCGTGACCAGGAGGTGGAACTTCGGCTGGGCTGCAAAAATGGTTGGAAGATCTGGCTCAATGGCACGCTGGTTTTCGGACGGGACGAGTATCATCGGGGTGCACGCATCGACCAGTATCGCCTCCCGGTTTCCCTGAAAAACGGCATGAACACCATTCTTGTGAAGCTAACCCAGAATGAGGAGGTCAAGGACTGGACAAAGGAATGGGAGTTTCAACTGCGTGTGTGTGATGCGAGCGGCACGGCGGTTCTTGCCGCCAACCGTCCGCCCACGCCCGCTGCCACGGCCAATGCCACCAAGCGCAATTCCAAACCCTGACCATGATGAGATCCAGCTTGTTTTTTCTGTTCTGCCTTTCTCTGAACCTGACGGCCGGCGACTGGCTGCAATTCCGGGGTGGGAATGGCGCCGCCACGGCGGATGATGTGCAACTGCCCGTGAAGCTTGAGCCGCGGCACGTTGCATGGAAGATGAAGCTGCCTGGACGCGGATTGTCCAGCCCGCTGGTGATCGGTGACCGGCTTTATCTGACCGCCTGCTCCGGCCTGGGGCAGGAGCGGCTGCATGTGATCTGCCTGAGCGCCCGGGATGGCGGCAAATTGTGGGAACGCCAGTTTTGGGCCACGGGCCGCACCATGGCGCACGAAAAAATCAGCGTGGCGGCCAACACGCCGTGCAGCGATGGCAGACACATCTTTGCCTTCTTCTCGTCGAACGACCTGATCTGCCTCGACCTGGATGGCCATGTGAAGTGGCTGCGCGGCATCACGCGGGACTATCCAAACGCCAGCAACAGCCTTGGCATGGCGGCCTCGCCCATTGTGACGGGCGACACGTTGATTGTTCCGGTCGAGAACGACAGCGAATCCTTCACGCTGGGCGTGGACGTTGCGACGGGTGTCAACCGCTGGAAGATGGAGCGCCCCAAACTCGCCTCCTGGACATCGCCTGTGGTTGTTCCGGATGCGGCGACGGGCAGGACATTGGTGGTGCTTCAAGCCGGGCCCGGATTGAGCGCCGTTGACCCGGTGAACGGCAAGGAAGCCTGGTATTATGCCGAAGGTGCCTCGACCATGGCGTCCTCCGTGCTGGCCGATGGAGTTCTTTACGTCCCCTCACGGGGCATCACGGCCCTCAAGCCGGGAGCTGCCGGGCAGCCCCCGGAGGTGCTCTGGCAGAACAACCAGTTGAGCCCGGCCACGGCCAGTCCCGTGGTGGTTGGCGGACGTGTGTTCACCGTCAACGCCGCCGGAATCCTCACCTGCGGCAACGGGGTGGATGGTGTGCGATTGTGGCAGTTGCGCACGAAAGGACCTTACAGCGCCACGCCGCTGGCGGTTGGTCCGCACCTTTACCTGGTCAATGAGAAGGGGCTTGTCCAGGTTGTCAATCTGGCCGCGCCGGAAGGCGAGGTGGTGGGGACGCTGGATCTTGAGGACACCATCATCGGGACGCCTTCCATTGGCGCCGGCGCCCTGTTCATCCGCAGCGACAAGGCGCTTTACAAAATCTCGGGCACGTAGTGCCGCCGGGGCAGGGGACTCACCAGACCTCGACGGGGCCTTGTGGAACGGGAATGGCGGTGCGCTGGGCGGAAGCGGGTTCCTGCATGAAGGAAGCCACCATGACACCGGGCTTGTAGCGCGGCAAAAGTTCCCCTTCGGCATCCAGGAACTGGCTGCGCCAACGGATGTAATCCTCCAGAATGGCGTGGAACTCGGCCCTGGATGACACCTGCACCACGCGTTTGTTGAAGGCGCTGACCGGCCCGAAGCGTTTCGCATACCAAGGGGCCACCTTGCGGAACATGATGCACCCGTGTTTTTCGCCGAAGACCTCGCACATCAGGTCCAGATGCCGGCACATCACACGGACGCGCTCCTTGAAGGACGGCTCGGGTGGAGTCTGGCCGGTGGAGCGATATTCCAGCGTGTCCCGGAAAATCCATGGATTGTAGAAGGCTCCACGACCGATGCTCACCCCGGCGCATCCTGTCTGGTCAAACATGTGGCCTGCGGCCTCAGCGGTGATCACGTCGCCATTGCCGATCACAGGAACGTGCCGCACAGCCTGCACGACTTTGCGGATGCCCGCGAGGTTGACCGTGCCGCTGAACCCCTGCTCGCGGGTGCGTCCATGCACGAAGATCGCGGCCACGCCCACATCCTCCAGCACCCGTGCGAGTTCGGGTGCGGTCAGGTTTTGGTCGTCCCAGCCGAGGCGCATCTTGGCGGTGACAGGAATCTTGACGGCATTGACCATGCCTTTGACAAGGGCTGCGGTGCGGTCCAGTTCGGTCATCATCGCAGACCCGCCGCCCACCTTGCAGACCTTGCGGACGGGGCAGCCCATGTTGATGTCCACCGAGGCCGCCCCCATGGCCTCGAGCATCACGGCGGCATCACGCATCTCCTCCGGCACGGAGCCGAACAACTGCACGGCCAGCGGGCGGTCCGCCGCGTTTGTCTCGATGAGTTTCAGCGCCTTGGGATTGCGTTCGAGAAGGGAACGCGCGTTTACAAGGTCGGTGGTGCACAGGCCCGCGCCGCCGATTTCCCGGATGACAAGCCGGAAGGGCAGGTTGGTGTAGCCTGCCAGCGGCGAGAGGAACAGGTTGGAGGCCAGTTCCAGTGAACCCAGTTTGAACACGCGGCCAGCCTATGACCCCGTGTGAAAATGGCAAGCGGCACTGCCGGTGGCGTCATCTGGACTGACACCGAATTGTCTCGAAAGGCCGGCGGTCATGACGGTAAACCCCTGCTGGATGCGTCGTGACATTGCCATCAGCCTCGGCTTGTTTCTGGGCACGCTGCTGCTTTTT
>CAYQCZ010000570.1:0-2898 GCA_964415955.1 uncultured Verrucomicrobiota bacterium
GGACCACCCGGTCGTGATTGCGGCTGAGCACGTAGGAAGGATTCACCGGCACCTTGCCGCCGCCGCCGGGGGCATCGATCACGTATTGGGGCACGGCGTAACCCGTGGTGTGGCCGCGCAGTTGCTGCATGATGTCCAGACCGCGCCGGACGCTGGTGCGAAGGTGCGCGGAACCCGCGATCAAGTCGCACTGGTAAATGTAGTAAGGACGCACACGGCACATCAGGAGCTTTTGCACCAGCGCCTTCATCACGGCAGGATCATCGTTCACATCGCGGAGCAGGACGGATTGATTGCCCAGCGGTATGCCTGCATCGGCGAGCCTTCCGAGCGCATCGCGCACCTCGGTGGTCAGTTCGCGTGGATGATTGGTGTGCACGCTGATGAACAGCGGATGAAACTGGCGCAGCATGGCACAGAGTTCCGGCGTGATGCGCTGGGGCAGGAAGATGGGGATGCGCGAGCCGATGCGAAGAAATTCGATGTGCTTGATGGCGCGAAGCCGTGAGAGCAGGTATTCCAGTTTTTCATCGCCCAGCAGCAGCGGATCGCCCCCGCTCAACAGCACGTCGCGGATTTCCGGGTGGCTGGCGATGTAATCAATCTGGCGGTCGAACTCCGGATGGAAATCATAGCCGCTGGCGTTGCTGACCAGTCTTGAGCGTGTGCAATACCGGCAATAAGCCGCGCACCGGTCCGTCACCAGGAACAGCACCCGGTCCGGATAACGATGCACAAGCCCTGGAACGGGTGAATGGGAGTCTTCACCGCAGGGGTCGCTCATCTCCCATGGGGCGGTGTCAGTTTCTTCAAGGCGTGGGATGACCTGCCTTCGAATCGGGCAGTGATCATCGGACTGATCGATCAGATTGAAGAAATGGGGGGTGATGGCCATGGCCAGCTTGGTGCTGCACAGGATGGCGCCAGCGCGCTCCTCACGGGTGAGGCCGGGCAGAAGCTTTTCCAGTTGCTCGACCCGGGTGATGCGGTTCTTGAGCTGCCACCGCCAGTCATTCCAGTCGGCATCAGGCACGGCCGCCCATGGGCCCCGCCCGGCGGGGCGGAAGGCCTTCAGATCGTGCGTGTCGTGCGTGTTCTGCGTTGGGACAGCCTCCGGAGATGAACGATGTGCGGACATCAGGGCGGACTATAGGATTGAGCCGTGGGGTGTCAAGATGCCCACCGGGGCGGGAATCCGTCATGCAGCCGGAGAGCGGCGTGTTGCGGCGGTGAAAAGCTGGAAAATGACTATTGACTCCAAAAGGCCCTTTGTTAGTTTGTGCGGCCTTTGTTGCGGAAATTTCAGATGAAAACGTATTTGCCCAAGATAAATGTGGATCAGCGCAAGTGGCAGGTGGTGGACGCTGATGGTGTGGTGCTCGGCCGCCTCGCGGTCCAAATTGCCGACGCGCTCCGCGGCAAGAACAAGCCCTGCTTCACCCCGCAGCTCGATGCAGGGGACTTCGTGGTGGTCATCAATGCCGAGAAGGTGCTGCTGACCGGCAAGAAGGAGACCCAGAAGACTTACATGAGCTACTCCGGCTGGAAGGGTGGCGAGCGCTACCGGACGGTGGCGGAGGTGCGCGAGAAAACCCCCGAGAAGCTCATCCTCCACGCAGTCAAGGGCATGCTTCCCAAGAACCGTCTTGGCAGCAAGCTGCTCACCAAGCTGAAAGTCTATGTTGGGGCCGAGCATCCGCATCTGGCCCAGCGGCCCGCCCCCATGGCTCCCGCGAACTAACCTCCGATTCCATCGATTCCACGTTTATGGCAGAACAGGCTACACGCACATCCTTCACAGGCCGCCGCAAAACAGCGACGGCTCAAGTCCGGCTGGTGCCCGGCTCGGGCAAGATCCTCGTCAACAAGCGCGACTTTCAAGACTACTTTGTCACCGAGGCCCAGCGTGGACTTGCGCTGCAGCCCCTGCAAGTCACCTCGACGGCCGGCAAATACGACATTCATGTGACCGTGCGCGGCGGTGGTCCCAACGGCCAGGCCGGGGCGGTGCGCCATGGGCTGGCACGGGCGCTGTGCGTTGCCGACATCAATCTGCGTCCTGCGCTCAAGCTGGCCGGGTGCCTGACGCGTGATGCCCGCATGAAGGAGCGCAAGAAATACGGCCAGCCCGGCGCCCGCAAGCGCTTCCAGTTCAGCAAGCGTTGATCTGTCCTTTCAAGAGCCCCGCCGGCGAGTGTCGGCGGGGTTTTTTCTTTTTGCCCGTTGGTTGCCGGGTTTTACTTGGTTGTCCGCCAATCCATTTCAAACATGACACTTGCAGGCATTGTTGGTGCTTCCGGTTACTCCGGCGAGGAACTGGTCCGGCTGATGTTGAACCATCCGTCGGCCGAGCTGGCTGCCGTCACCTCCCGACAGCATGCAGGCAGGACCGTGGCGCAGGTCTTTCCCCGTTTTGCCAGCCACAGGCGCGCGCGGGAGCTGCATTTTTGCGAACCCCAGGCCGAAGTGCTGGCCCGGCAATGCGACGTGGTGTTCCTGGCCCTGCCGCACGGGGTTGCCGCTGAATTTGCGGTGCCGCTGGTGAATCTGGGCTGCCGCGTGATCGACCTCAGCGCGGATTTCCGGCTCCGTGACGCTGCGATTTACAGGGAGTTTTACGATCACGATCACCCTGCGCCCGGGCTGCTCCCGAAAGCTGTTTACGGCCTGCCCGAGGTCTATCGCTCCCAGATCGGGGATGCCATGCTGGTGGCCTCGCCGGGATGCTATCCCACCAGCATCCTGCTGCCCACGCTGCCCTTGCTACGGGCCGGGCTCATCAAGCCTGCGGGCATCATCGCCGATTCCATGAGCGGCGTCAGCGGAGCCGGGAGGAAGGCCGAGCTGGACTACCTGTTCGTGGAGTGCAACGAAAGTGTCCGGCCATACGGGATTCCC
>CAYQCZ010000571.1:0-2897 GCA_964415955.1 uncultured Verrucomicrobiota bacterium
TTGGTTCAGGCGGTATTCCAGAAGCGCCACGACGGCGAGCACGAAGAGCAGGACATTGAAGCTTTCCTGCGAGGCGGCCACCGCGTGTTCCCAGAAGGTGAGCTGCAAGCCCAGCAACGCGGCGGCGACAAGGGCGGGCGCCCATGCAAATGGCGCTTCCAGCAACCCGCCATTTTCCGTGCGGTTGCGCATGCGCTGGTAGGTGGTGCGGTCCTGCGGCAGCAACACCACGGCCCGGACCAGCAGGCCCAGCGTGGCCGCCGCGCAGAGGGCCGAGAACAGGTTGAGCGCGGGCACCTGCCATGCCGCCGGCAGCCACTGGACGGGAAACGTCACCACATAGTAGAGGGAGCCCTGCAGGTGCTGCGACCAGAAATCCCAGCCCAGGATTTTCGATGCGTTGGAGAGGTTGACGACGGTGAGCCAGGGCTGAAGGCCGATGATGTAGGCCGCAAGCGCCGCGCCTGCGACAAGCCAGGGCAGCTGCCGGCGTGTGAACGAAGGCGTCAATAAGGGGTCTTTCGCCATAAACGACAGGCGTGAAGGTTGGGGGGAAGCTGCTGTCCAAAACAAGACTGGATATCCATGGGCCGCGACAGGGCGGGCAAACTTATCGTTTGGTCGGATTTTCTCCAGATGCTATCATCGGGCCGACGTTCGCAGGGAGCGTTGCGTCGGTTAACCTCGTTTGAAATGCGGATTCATTTATACAGCATACACGGATTGTTCCGGGGCGGCGCCCTGGAGATTGGCCGGGACGCCGACAACGGCGGCCAGATCATTTATGTCATGGAACTGGCGCGGGAACTCAGCCGCCGCCCGGAGGTGAGCCATGTGGATTTGTTCACGCGCCGCATGGAGGATCCGCTGGTTTCGACGGATTACGCACGGGCGGTGGAGCCGGTGAACGACAAATTCACCATCCGGAGAATCACCTGCGGCGGCAAAAAATACCTTCCCAAGGAAGCCCTCTGGGATCATTTGGATGAGTTCGTCGCCAACACCCTCACCCACATCAAGACCGAGGGGGTGTTTCCCGGCTGGATGCATTCGCACTACGCGGACGCGGCGTATGTCGTGTCCGAACTCAGTTCCAAGCTCAATGTGCCTTTCGCGCACACAGGTCATTCCCTTGGACGCATGAAGCTGGACAAGGTCCTCGCCAGCGGATTGAGCGACGAGGAGGCCGAGAAACGTTTCCGGTTCAGGGAACGTCTGGCCGCCGAGGAACTGGTGCTCGGTCAGGCGGATTTTGTGGTGACATCCACCTCGCAGGAGGTGGGGACGTATCAGGCTTACACACATTGCGAGCACGCGGAATTTCAGGTGATCCCCCCCGGCCTGAACCTCAGGCGCTATTTCCCCTACTATGAGGACCTCGTGGGGGACCCATCGATTGCGGATGAGGCGCGCAAGCAGGCCCGCTGGTCGATCAAGGAGCATCTCGAAAAGTTCCTGTCGCATCCCGACAAGCCGGTCATCCTGTCGATTTGCAGGCCCGACAAGAAAAAGAACCTGTCGGGACTGATTCACGCCTACGGCACGGACAAGGAGCTTCAGGCCATGGCGAACCTCGCCATCTATGCCGGCATCCGCAGCGACATTTCAAAGATGCCTCCGGGCGAGAAGGAGGTGCTCACGGAGATGCTGCTGTTGATGGACAAATACAACCTTTACGGCAAACTGGCCATTCCCAAGCGGCATGAGGTGGAGTGGGAGGTGCCGGAGATCTACCGGCTTGCGGCCATGAAGAAGGGGGTGTTCGTGAACGTCGCGCTCACCGAACCCTTCGGCCTGACCATTCTGGAGGCCACCGCGTGCGGCCTTCCCGTCGTGGCCACCAACGACGGCGGCCCGCAGGAAATCCTGCCCGTCCTTGACAACGGGATCCTTGTGCCGCCCATGGACACGGCCGCCATCCAGAAGGCGCTGAGGAGGCTGCTCACAGACACGGAAGCCTGGCAGCACCACTCCAACACAGGCATCCGCAAACTCAGGCAGAACTACAGCTGGGAGGCTCACGTGGACCGGTATCTGAAGCTCATCAACGAAACTTGCGAAGTCACACGCGCTTCCCAGCCCGGCGATGCCCGGCGCAGCCGTCTGCGATCCGCCAAGCGCATGCTGGCCTCGGACATCGACGGCACGCTCATCATGGAATCCGGCGCACAGCCCGGACTGGATGAACTGCGGGAAATGATCCGCAACCGGGGGGATGGCTTCGTGTTTGCCGTGGCCACCGGACGTTCCCTGGAAAAGGTCCGCGACGTGTTGCAGGAACATGACATGCCCGAGCCGGACATTGTCATCTCCTCGGTCGGCACGTTCATTTACTACGGACTGGATGAGTCGCAGGTGGACAAGGCATGGCAGAGCCACCTTGCCTTCCGATGGAACCCCGAAGCCCTCCGACAGGGGCTTTCCAAGCTGCCGGGATTGACGCTTCAGGAACCGGAAAACCAGAATCCGTTCAAGATTTCCTATTACATCGATCCCGACACCTTTGATCCTGACGCGGTCCGGGCCGCCGTGGGCCGGCAGTGGGCCAACATCAATGTCATCATCACCCAGAACACCTTTCTGGACGTGCTGCCCAAGCGCGCCTCGAAGGGCAGGGCGGTCCGCCATGTGTGCCGCACATGGTCCATTCCAACGCAGCAGACCATCGTGTGCGGCGATTCGGGCAATGATCTGGATCTGCTCGAAGGGACGGGCCGGGCGGTCGTGGTGGGCAATTATTCGCCGGAACTGGAGTCCCTGCGGGGCCACCGGCGCGTCTATTTTTCCCCGCAGCCCGGGGCCATGGGCATCCTCGACGGGCTCAAGGCGCATGGGTTCCTGACCGGCGGCATGCGGGCCGGAGGAGCATCATCATGAGCCCGTCACCAAACACGACC
>CAYQCZ010000572.1:0-2895 GCA_964415955.1 uncultured Verrucomicrobiota bacterium
CGAAGCCCTCGCAGCAAAAGGAGGCGACGGCGGTTCCATGCACCATCGCGCGGCGAAGATGCTTTTCCACCGGTCCTTTGGAGGCTGCCAGATAGCCGATCATCCCTCCCACAAAGGAATCCCCCGCCCCGGTGGGATCGACCACCTTTTGCAAAGGGAAAGCAGGGGTGACAAAAAGCCCGCCCGGACCGCTCAACACGGCCCCATGCTCGCCCTTCTTCACGATCACATGGCGCGGGCCAAGCTTGTGAATGCGGGGGATGGCATTGAACACATTGTCGGTTTCAGTGAGCTGATGGGCCTCGCTGTCGTTCAACACCAGCGCATCCACACGCTTGAGCAGCTTGAGGAGGTCGTCCTTGGCGACGTTCAGCCAGAGATCCATGGTGTCTGCGATGACAAACTTGGGACTGCGAATCTGGTCCAGCACGCGTGACTGCAGCGCAGGGGCGGCGTTGGCCAGGAGCACGTAGGATGACTTGCGATAGGCGGCAGGCAGGTCGGGGTTGAAGTGCTCCACCACACCCAGTTCCGTGTGAAGGGTCCGGCGGTTGTTCATGTTGACTTCATATTCCCCGGACCAATGAAAGGTCTTGCCGGCGGAACGATGCAGCCCTTCCAGACAAATGCCGTGCTTGCGATACAGACGGATGTATTTCTCGGGAAAATCCTCGCCCACGACGCCCACGAGCCGGACGGGCGCAAAAAAGCTGGCCGCCACGGCGGCATGGCTCGCAGACCCGCCCAGCAGGCGCGGATTCTCCGCCCTGGGGGTTTTGATGGAATCAAGTGCAGTGGTTCCAACGATGAGGACGCTCATGGTATGTCAGCAGGAATTCAAAAGGTTGTGTTTGCGTTTTGCAGGTTCACACCTGCGGTTCTGCGGCAAGGGGCATCCGGCCAGCCCTTCAGCGCGCGGACGTTAGGCGGTCCCGAAATTGCTGACAAGCCCGCGCAACATCGGGAGCGTTGAGAATGGCGCTGACCGCACAGACGCGGGTGGCTCCCGCCTCGAGGACATCATCCAAGGTCTGCAAATTGATCCCGCCGATCGCAAACCATGGGATGTTCACATGGGCGGCCGCCCAGCGGACATACTCCAACGTCACGGGTTTGGCCGAGGGTTTGGTGGCTGTCGCAAACACCGGGCCGATGGCGATGTAGTCGGGTGCGGCCTTGAGCGCGCGCACCGCCTGGTCGGGAGCGTGAGTGCTCAGTCCAAGCGCCATTTCCTTCGGGCACCCGGTGACCTGCGCGGACGTGCGATAGCCTGCGTCGAAGAAATCCTCCTGTCCCAGGTGACAGCAGGGTGCGCCGACTCTCAGTGCAAGACGGGGATGATCGTTGATGACCAGCCAGACTCCGGCGCTCCCGGCAATGGGGAGGATTTGTTCCGCAAGATGCTGAACCTCGGACTCCGGCAGGCCCTTGGCCCTGAGTTGAATGATGTCACTTCCGCCGTCGCACAGCTGGCGGGCGACTTCAGCGGGGAGCCGTCCGCCCAGGCAGGCCGTGTCAATAAAGGTGTAGAGGTGGCATTCGGAAAGAGGCTTCACTGTGTGGAGGAGGTTAGTCATTCACACCCGTGAGCCACCAGGTGGACATCGGCCCTTTGCCCTTGATGTCAACCACCCCTCTTGGCACCGATTTGAATGCCGGGCCCAGGGTGGCGCGTGTGGCCTCGCTCATATGGATGCGTCCGGGTTCACCATGCGATTCCATGCGGCTGGCGACATTCACCGTGTCGCCCCACAGATCGTAAATGAACTTTTTCCTTCCGATGACCCCGGCCACCACAAGGCCCGAGTTGAGTCCGATGCGCATGCGGAGGCTTGTCCTGAAGTCGCTGTTGATCCGGTCGATCTGGGCCATTTGCTCCAGGGCCATCCGGGCGGCGGCGGCGGCGTGGTCCCCGCGTGGTTCGGGAAGACCTGCGACCGCCATGTAACAGTCGCCGATGGTCTTGATCTTCTCCAATCCGTGTCTCGTGGCCAGATCATCGAACGCGGTGAAAATCTCATTCAAGATGCGGACGATTTCCTCCGGAGAGATGATGGAGGACAGGCTTGTAAACCCCACGATGTCGGCGAACAGGACTGTGACGTTGTCAAACGTGTCAGCAATTGGCGCCTCTCCCTGCTTCAACCGCTCTGCAATCGGATCTGGGAGAATGTTCAACAGAAGCCGGTCGGCCCTTTCGCGCTCGGTCTTGATGGTTTCAAGGTAGGATCGCTCCCTGTCCCTCCAGCGCTTGCGCTCGACACACGCATCCACGCGGGTGCGCAGCAGGAGTGGATTGAAAGGTTTGCCCAGGTGGTCGGCGGCACCGGCGCGGATTCCCTCAATCACCTGGCCGGTATCATACAGGCCGGAGACAATGATGACAGGTATGTCGCGGAGGGACTTGTCATGCTTCATGCGGTAGAGGACGTCAATCCCCCCCATCCCGGGCATTTCCAGGTCGATGATGACCACATCAAACGATTGATCAGCCAGTTTTTCGAAGGCCTCCCATCCGTTGGCAGCCTCCACGACCTCATAACCTTCCCTGAGCATGCTCTCACGTATCACAGCACGCATCGCAGGCTCGTCATCCACCACCAGCAACCTCCCCGGAGGTTCCCGCACCACGCCACCCTGGGGGCTGTTTGAAGGCATCAGGCTTTCTCTTCGATCAACTCCCGGCGCGCTCCTCCAAGCAACTGCTCCACAAAGTTGGTCGAGTAAACGCCGCGACGGAAATTCGGATCCTGAAGAATCGCCTGCTGGAAGGGAATGGTCGTCTTGATGCCGGTGATCATGAATTCCCCAAGGGCACGGTTCATCTTCTGCAGCGCATCCCGACGGTCCTTGCCGATGGCGATGAGCTTGCCAATCATCGAGTCGTAATGCGGC
>CAYQCZ010000573.1:0-2887 GCA_964415955.1 uncultured Verrucomicrobiota bacterium
GGGTTTCAATTACCCACTCGCCATTCAGCTTGCGAAGCAGTCCGCTAAGGCTGGTGTCTATGGCATTCTTGCGTTTCCTCCCTACTTCCCGCATTCCGACGAGCAGGGCTTGTTCGATTATTACAAGGCCATCGGTGCCGCGACGAAACTGGGTCTGCTCGTCTATAGCCGCGACTGGGTGAACCCGGGCGCGAATTTCGTGCAAAAGCTCGCCGATGCCGTGCCGAACCTGATCGCGTGGAAGGACGGCCAGGCCGACACGCGCCGTTACCAGATCATCATGGACGAGGTCGGCGACCGGCTGCACTGGATCGGCGGCGCGGGCGATGACGCCGTGCCGGCCTATTACTCGATCGGCATCCGCACCTACACGTCGAGCATCGCCGTGATTCGGCCCGGCCTCTCGTTGCAGTTGCACAACGCCGCTGCTGCGGGAGATTCAGCCACCTTGATGAAGTTGATGAAAGACTACGTCACGCCGCTTTATGCGATGCGCGGCCGCCGCAAGGGTTACGAAGTCTCCGCCATGAAGACCTGCGCCGACATTCTCGGCCTAGCCGGCGGCCCGTGCCGTCCGCCACTCCCGGACGTGAAGCCCGAGGAGGTGAAGGAACTCCGTGCGATGATGGCGAAGTGGAAGAAACTTTGATCCTCCTGTCCCATGGCGGATGAATACCAGCGGGGAACGGATCAGGAATGGCTTCAGCATTCCAATGAGGAGCTGGGCCGCATGATCAGCAAGGTGAACCGCCGCCTCAAGCTGTGGCGGACATTGACCCTTGTGATGGCAGTGCTCCTCGGCTGGGTGCTGTTCAAGTATCGCCAGCTCGCTCCCATCGACACGCTCTGGAGATTTTGAGTTCCGCCCCGGGCCGTCCCGGTTTCAATCAGGCTTCCGTTCGATCACCACGTGTATCGGCTCCGGCTGTGTCATGCCGTGCAGGCGTGCAGTGATGGCTTCAGCGCGCTTCAACTCAGCCTCGCGGTCAGCGGGTTTCATGTCACCCTTCAGCTTCAATTGCTGTTCAAGGCGTCGGCGTTCATCCAGATATTCAAGCACGTTTTTCGCACGGCGGACGGTTGGAAACCCGGCGAGCGTGTCAGTTGGAACGCCGGCAGAGAGTTCGGAGGCGGTGCCATAGGCCACCACTTTGTCGTCGGCGGTGATGGTGTATTCGCCCGGGGCAAGGCCCCGCACACGGAGTGTGGCGTGGGATTGTCCAGCCTCCCATCCTTCCAGTCTTGTGGAATCCGCATCCCAACGTGGATCGGGGATCAACGGCACCGGCGCCTTCCATGTGAATGACAGCCCGGTCTTGCTGGTTTTCAGACCGGTGACCGCTCCGGTGATGATGCCATCACGGACATGGATGTCACACGCCTCCTTGCTTGCGGTCAGTCCGAGGCTGCGGGCGATGGTGGAGGCAATGACCATGTGACCGGTCGCATTTGGGCGGATGCGGCCGGGCTGCAGCGTGAAATTCCTGTCGGTCATCCGCCGCAAAGTCAGATGCCGGTGCATGGCGGCATGGATGTCGATGACCCTGACGCCATCCCAGGCCTGTGCATGGCCAACGATCCAGGCGGTGTATTCCTCCAGCACACCGTCGTAGCCGGGAAAAGGGGAGCGACTGGAGTAGGGTGTGCCAGTGTCTGACACCTGCCCTTCCTGCGCCGGATGATCGAACACCGGAGGGGTCAGGAGGACGAGCTGGGCCTTTGTCTCCTGTTTTGTCCGCCGGGCCAGTTTGAGGATGTCTGCTTGAAACTGCGTTGCGCGTCCGGCATCCGGCGGCGCAAAGCCCCCGTCGAACATGCCGAACATGGCGAAGATGATGGTGGGTTTCACTGCGGCCACCTCCGTGGAAAACCAGTCGTTTGTCGCTTCATCGGTGCGGGATGCGGCATCGTTGATCTGGTCGTGCAGTTTCAGTCCCGGTTGGCCCTTGTTGAAGATGCGCCAGTTGGTGCGCGGGTGGGATGTGCGCAGCAGGGCTTCCGTGTATTCCACATACAGGCCGTCGAAGGTGATGTTGTCCCCCAGAAAGACGACCCGCTCCGCCGGTCCGAATGACATGCGTTCCTGAACGTCCGCCCCCAGGACGACCCGGACGGTCATCATCAAGGCGAGCAGCGGGATTGGCCGGATCAGGGGCATGCGGGCAATTAAGCTGATCAAAGCAGTCCGGTCAACCGGGCAGGCCTGCGGCCTTGGCCGAGGCGAGGGTTGTTTCAGGTGAGGTGTGCACCACCGCCTGCCAGCCGCGCCGGATGGCAGTCCCGACATTTTCCACCCGGTCATCGATGTAGAAAATCCGCGCGGGTTCTGTGCGGGTGATCTTTTCCACGACTTCGTAAATGGACTCAGCCGGCTTCATCGCTCCGTGCTGGTAGGAGTAAACATGCCCCTCGAAGCCGGTGAAAAAGGGGAAGGTGCGCTGGATGTGCGCCACGGCGATTTCGTTGGTGTTGGAAAAGATGAAGGTCGGAACACCGGCGGCTTTCAGTCGGGCCTGCCAGGCGATCATTTCAGGGATGCCGGTGAAGATGTCGCCAAATGCTCCGGCAAATTCATCGAAGGCGGCCGTGCAACCCGTCAGTCGCTGGACCTCCTGATAAAAGGATTCCTTGCTCATCTGCCCTGTCTCGAAGCGATGAAGCAGGCTGGACTGGTCCAGTGCGGTCAGAATCTTGTCCTGCGGCACGCTGCAACGCCCGGCCATACGCCGGGCGACGCGTCCATAGTCGAAGTCCAGCAGCACCTTCCCGAGATCAAAGATGACGGCAAGCGGGGCTTGCGGATGGGAGCCCATGGGCGGGAGTCCGGCTCTTTGCGCGGCTATTTGTTGAAGGACTTGGTGAAGTCCTCGGCCGTTGTTTGAACCAC
>CAYQCZ010000574.1:0-2880 GCA_964415955.1 uncultured Verrucomicrobiota bacterium
CAGGCTGCATCACCTGACCGACAGATTGCCTTTTCATCTGGAATCTAACAAGCTTCGCCTGTTTGAGCGACCTTACCCGCGTGCTCCAGTCAGCCTCCGACGGCAACCTCAACGCCGCTGAAGAATTTCTTCCGCTCATCTACGAGGAACTACGCCACCTCGCCGCCGCGAAAATGGCGCGCGAACAACTTGGGCAGACACTTCAACCAACGGCCTTGGTCCATGAAGCGTGGATGCGCCTTTCGGCTGGAAACCCGGTCCACATACATGACAGGGGGCACTTCATGGCCCTCGCCGCTGAGACGATGCGCCGCATTCTAATCGACCGGGCTCGCCGTCGATTGACACGCGAGAAGGCCGGTTTTGTGGAGGCGGAGACCGACTGGGAATCGAAGCTCGTGCAACAGGCGCCTTCCGAGGAATTGCTCGCCGTCCACGATGCATTGGATCGTCTTCAATCCCAGGAACCGCTCGCCGCAGAACTGGTGAAGCTCCGTTACTTCATGGGCATGGGGATGGATGAAGCTGCGCAATCCATGGGGTTGCCTTTGCGGCGGGTGGAACGACTCTGGGCCTTTGCCCGTGCCTGGTTGCGGGCTGAACTGCCTTGAGGGTGATCTTAGAAAATACTTGGCGGGTTTGGGCTGGTTGTAACGCATAATACTCCAGAGACAGCCATGAACAACAACCAACCACCGCCTTCACCCCGCGCTGCTGACGTGTTCAGCCAGGCTCTGGACATCACTGATCCCCAGCAGCGCAGCCGGTTTCTTGATCAAGCCTGCAAAGGCGATCCAGCCCTGCGCCAGCAGGTGGAACGCCTCCTGGCCCACCACAAGGACGACAGCTTTCTGGAACATCCTGCCGCAGTGCCCGAATCCACGTCCACGGTCGTGACCGAGGCGCGCCCGCAGGAAGGTGGCGTCACGTTGAAATATTTCGGCGACTACGAACTGCTGGAGGAAGTGGCCCGGGGCGGCATGGGCGTGGTGTGGAAGGCCCGGCAGAAAAGCCTCAACCGCACTGTGGCCGTGAAGATGATCCTCGGCGGCCAGCTCGCCACCGAGGCCGATGTGAAACGCTTTCACACCGAGGCTGAAGCGGCTGCCAACCTGAAGCATCCGAACATCGTGGCTATCCACGAGATCGGTGAACATGAAGGCCGGCATTACTTCTCCATGGATTTGATCGAGGGTCAGGATCTGGCCCGGTTCATCGACAACAAGCCGATGCCGGCCATCAAGGCGGCCGAGCTGCTCAAGACCATGTGTGAAGCGGTGCATTACGCGCATCAGCGCGGGACGCTGCACCGGGACCTGAAGCCGCAGAACATCCTGATGGACGCGGAAGGACGGCCGCACATCACGGATTTCGGTCTGGCCAAGCAGATGGCATCGGGGAGTGACCTGACGCAGGACGGCTCGGTGATGGGCAGCCCGAGTTATATGCCGCCGGAACAGGCCTTGGGCAGGGTGGGTGAAGTGGGGCCGGCAAGTGATGTGTATTCACTGGGGGCGATTCTCTACCAGATGCTGACGGGGAAGGTGCCCTTTGTGGGACCGACGGCCGTGGAGACATTGCGGATGGTGATTGAGAAGGAACCGGTGGCACCCTCGAAGCATAACGAAGGAGTTCCTTCCGATTTGGAAACCATCTGCCTGAAGTGTCTGGAGAAGAAACCGGAGCGGCGTTACGCCATGGCCAGAGCGCTCGTCGAGGAACTGGATCGATTCCTCAAGCACGAACCCATTCTCGCCAAGCCAGCCAGCATGACACGCAAAGTCGTCTCCTGGTGTCGCCAACGGCCGTGGGTGATCAGCGGGCTGGCGGTGTTGCTGGTTCTCGGTTTAAGCGGGCTGGCCTTTGGCCTCTGGCAGAAGAACGAATTTTTGCAATGGCGGATGGCGAATCCCAAGGCAAAGGTGCCGGGTGAACTCATGCGGGCGCCGGTGATCTTGCTTCTGACCGGCTGCGTGCTCTGGATTGTTTCCGTCCTGTCGAGCGTTCACTGGAGCGAGGTCAAACGCCAGCGGTTGGCCCCCATTCCGCCTTGGTTGAACGGGTTCGTGAAGGTGATCGGCGGTATTCTAGTAATGATTTCCACCGCCTTGGCGCTCTCAGACGTCCGATTGCTCGTCTGGTTCACCCGGCAAGATCATCGTGAAATGGCGATCGGCGTGACTGGGCTGGCCTTCGCCGCCGCCTTCTGCTGGACGGGTCTGCTCGTGACGTGGCGGTTTGCAAGACTCGATGATGTGCTCGGACTCGACGCTCGATCGCCGGAGCAGCCGAAGTTCAAGCTGGCATCCAATTGGCCTGCATTGCTTGTGGTTATTCCACTGCTCCTCTTCGGAAGCCCGCCGCTGGTGCACTGGTTTCTCGAGGCGGGAAAATTCCAGCCTCCCGACGGGTTTTATCCTGGAGTGGAAGGGGCGACAGTCATAACGGATCCAGTCTTTCGGAAAGACGTGGACAATACATTCGCCCAACTGTTTGGGATGACAGCTGGCACGCTCTCACTTCTGATCTACATGGCGGGAGTTTTCTTGAAACGGCCACGCGATGAATGGCGTGACCTAACCCCTCCATTCGTCTTCCTCTGCATTGGTTTTGGCTCGTTTGCCGCTGTTCTATTGCCCGTCCCAGTTGCAGCCGCGGCCATCTTCTGGGGTGTCTTCTCCGGGTGGGTGATGTTGAAGGCAGCGGGGTTCCGCCAGGTTGATGTGGCATCAGACACCGGTGAGATCAACTGGTCGGCGATGCTCAATCAGCCCGCCTACAAGCGAACCTTTCCTTGGGTTTTCCTGGGCATGGTCGCGCCTCCATGGCGGCGCAAATTTTTTTCTGTAAATTCGTTGAGCCTCAAACTGAGGGCTGGGT
>CAYQCZ010000575.1:0-2872 GCA_964415955.1 uncultured Verrucomicrobiota bacterium
GCCAGAGGAAACAGGCTCCCGGTCATCTCCGCCATCTGGCCGGTCAGTGCGAAAATCCCGGCGCCGATCATGACACCGGTGCCCAAGGCAATGGCGCCGATCAGCGAAAGGCTCTCCGCCTGGTACTTTGACGCTCTGTCTGGCGTAGCGTCCATGTGATTACTGTTTACCCAGACGAACGCACAGATTGTAGATTCCCGCGATCAATACCCCCGCTAACCAGCACAGGATGAAGATGGCGACCAGGCCCAGCGCGACCTGGGAGACAGGTACGCTGGCTTTCAGAATTGGCCCCACGTCGAGACCGTGTAGCAGGCTATTGAAGAACACCACTGCCTGGTCATGCGAAACGGTAGCCATCGTGAGCATGCAGCCGAGATAGAACACCATGCCGGTCGCTCCGAAGGCCAGACCCAGGTAGTTGGGGTTTAGATGTAGCAAGGGAAGCGACGGCGACCGGCCATTTCCGGAAGTGGATCGGTTGCGCTGATCAGGGTCGGTGCTCTTAGTCATCCTCCCCTTTCCCTTCCATGGTTTTTGATTCACGCCCTTGGATGTGGCGCGGTCACCCGCGCAGAGATGAAAGCCCAAGTTTCCATGAGCCGGATCACTTGCGGCGTTGCAAGCAAGCCCAAACAAGCAGCACGACGATCACGACAAGGACGATTGGCCCCCACACGCCGCCGTATCCCCCCATCCATCCACCGCCATCCATCATGTGCCCGTTTTGGGCAATCGAGACGCCGGCGCTCAGCGCGAACAAGAAGCCCACGGCCACAACGGTAAAGGCTTTCATAGCATCTCCCAGGCGTAGTCGAAACCATGGCCATTGTTCGCGTGGCGTCAGGGTTTGTCGGTACGGTAGAACTCACTAGGTGAAGATGTTGTGTCCAACGGCGGAGAAATCCATGTTGTGTGGTCAAGCTAGTTGAGATCGATCTGGTCTCGTTTCTGCAGGAGAAGCCGCGACGGGATGCGACTATTGGTGGTGACGCGGATTGATCAGTGGGTCCTTGAGCTGTTCCGTACGTCGCCGCACAGACGGAGATCCACATCTGGCGACATAGTGAGCTTTGACCTTGGAGCCGCACATGAACTTCTTTCGTACCCTTTCCGCGCTTACCGCAATCAGCACCGTATTCCTGGCCCCCTCCGCCTGGTCCGCCTCAGACGTACAACAGGATAGCCAACATCCGGCCGCGGCGCCTACCGCACAGGTGGGACAGGCCCAGCCGGGCGTGCCCGCATCCGGCATGGGCAGCATGAAAGGCATGGCCGGTGCACCTGCAATGTCCGCAATGGAAGCCCAGATGAAGATGATGAGCGAGATGCACGACAAGATGCTGGCTGCCAAGACCCCTGAAGAACGCGACGTCCTAATGGCCGAGCACATGAAGATCATGCAGAACGGCATGAGCATGATGGTTGGCATGGGGCCCGGCGCGACCATGAGCAATCCGGGCGACATGGCCGTACGCCAGGGCATGCTGGAACAGCGCATGGACATGATGCAATCCATGATGCAGATGATGATGGACCGCACGCAGTCGGTTCCGGCGACGAAGTGAGAGAACGGTCGTGAGTCACGCGTCCCCCAGGAGCCTCAGCCCCCAACTCAGCCGCCTACGGCTTCAAATGCGAGATGGAGGGCAAGGATTTCGCCAAGGCCGTTGCATGCGTGACCGTCTCGGACGGATGAAGGCGGCGCTGGGCGCTGCTGCTACCGCTGATGCCAAGGGCTGAGGGTCTATGCACATGTTCGCCGAAGGCGGCTACTTCATCGGCGGCATGAGCCCACGCGAATCGGGGGACGAATTGCTGCAGCGGCGTCTGGCGAGCGGAGGCATCACTGCCGAGGAACACGAGGAGCGCAAGGCGCTGCTCGATGCCTCGACTGGACGCGATTCGACATGAACATCCTGCCGCTTCGCCGCACGGGTCCGGCATGGACCGACCGCTGATGAACTTCTTCCGTGGCCACGGCTATGGCGGTCACGGCGGGCACGGTACGCCCGCCAGCACGCCGGCCGACGGAGGAGTAAAATCATGGACACGTCCTCACCCCACGACCAGAACGGGCACGCCCATCAAGCCCATCAAGCCCATCACGCCCCGCCATCGACGACCGAGACCGACGGCCTGAAGGATCCGGTGTGCGGGATGGCCGTGACCGAGCAGTCCGCGCACCACGCCGAGCACGAACGCGGGCCCTACTACTTCTGCAGCGCGAAGTGCAAGGCCAAGTTCGTTGCGGAGCCGGCGCGCTATGCCGGCGATAACGTTGCACCGACTGCCATTGACGTTGCAGCACAGCCCGCCGGCACGATTTACACCTGCCCGATGCATCCGGAAATCCGGCAGGACCATCCGGGCGACTGCCCCAAGTGCGGCATGGCGCTCGAGCCCGAAATGCCCACGCTGGATGACGACGAGAACCCGGAGTTGGTCGATTTCACGCGGCGTTTCTGGTGGACCTTGCCGTTCTCCGCCGTGGTGATGGTGCTGGCCATGGCTGGGCACCGTCTGGACTTGTTCCCTGGCGACACGCAGAACTGGATCGAACTGGTGCTGACCTTGCCGGTCGCGCTGTGGGCCGGTTGGCCGTTCTACGTGCGCGGTGTGAAGTCGGTGATCAACCGCAGCCCCAACATGTGGACGCTGATCGGTTTGGGCACGAGCGTCGCGTTCGTCTACAGCGTCGTTGCCACCGTGGCACCGCAGCTCTTCCCGGCCGTCTTCGTCGTCGATGGGCAGGTGGCGGTGTACTTCGAGGCCGCGGCGGTCATCATCTCGCTAACCCTGTTCGGCCAGATACTGGAGCTGAAGGCGCGCTCGCAGACCTCGGCGGCGATCAAGTCGCTGCTCGGCCTCG
>CAYQCZ010000576.1:0-2869 GCA_964415955.1 uncultured Verrucomicrobiota bacterium
AGCGCCGTGATCGACGCCCGGCTCTTCAGGGTGTCCATGCGCCGGCCCAGCACGGATGCAATCAATTCCTTCGTGGTCGTCTTCCCGTTGGAACCACACACGGCGATGCCAACCGGCTTGAACTCCGACCAATAAGCGGAGGCGAGTTTTCCCAGCGCCGCGCACGTGTCATCCACAAGCACGACCGGCACATCCCTCGTTCCATCCGCAGCCGCTCCTTCCGCCACCATCAGGGCGGCAGCGCCTTTGGAAACCGCCTCGTGCAGGTAATCGTGGCCGTCGAAACGGTCACCCTTGATGGCAACGAACAGGTCCCCCGGGCGCACGTCGCGCGAATCCGTGCACACACGCTGCACCATGGACGCGGGATGCCCCCCCTGCAGCCGTCCATCACAAGCCCCGGCAATGAATGTCAAAGAGCGTGGTTCCATGCCGCTATGCGGGCAGGCACTGGAGCACCTCGCGGGCGTGCTCCCTGTCGTCAAAGGGAATCACGGTGTTCTCAAATTCCTGGTAGGTTTCATGCCCCTTGCCTGCCAGCAACACCGTGTCACCGGGCTTTGCCATGCGAAGAATCCGTTCGATCGCCATCCGGCGGTCCACCTCGATCTCAAGGCCGTCCTGACGCCGTGCCCTGTGGCCATCCACGATCTGCTGGATGATGGATTCGGGCGACTCCCTGCGCGGATTGTCTGATGTGACCACGGTTACATCCGCCAGTTGCGCCGCCACGGAACCCATCTGTGCGCGCTTGCCCGTGTCGCGGTTGCCGCCGCAGCCGAACATCACGAGCAACCTGCCCCGGGTCACCTCCCGCAGCGCCACCAGCACATGCCGCAGCGCATCGTCGGTGTGCGCATAATCCACCACAACATTGAACGGCTGGCCGGCATCCACCTGCTCCAGGCGGCCCGGCACCGGCGGCATGGACTCCAGCGAGCCGGCCACCTGCGAGGGGTCGATCCCCATGGCCAGCGCGGCACCTGCCGCGGCGAGGGCGTTGTAAATGTTATGGCCGCCGATCAACGGCATGCGGCATGGGATGGGCGCGCCGTGGCCTTCGATGGTGAAGGTGGTCTGCCGTGATTCGAGGCCAATGTTTGTCGCACGCAGACTGGCCGCAGCATCCATCCCGTAGGTGAGCGTCACACTCGGGGACACCTCGTCCGCCAGCCTGCGGCCGAAGCCGTCATCGATGTTGATGACCGCACTGCCGGATTTGACGCCCAGATACTCCGGTGTGAACAACTGGCGTTTGGCCCCGTAGTAGGCCTCCATGGTTCCGTGATAATCCAGATGATCGCGGGTCAGGTTGGTGAAGATAGCCGTGTCAAACTGCACTCCATGCACACGATGTTGATCAAGCGCATGGGAGCTGACCTCCATCACACATGCGCGGCAGTCCTCGCGCAGCATGTGGGAAAGCATCTGCTGGACTTCAAGCGCCTCGGGCGTGGTCCGGTGGGCCGGAATCACCCGCTCGCCCACCTCGTAGCGGACGGTGCCAATCAGCCCGGTTTTCAATCCGGCGCTTTCCAGCATCCGCTTGAGCATGAAGGTGACCGTGGTTTTTCCGTTCGTGCCGGTCACCCCGACCATTTTCAACTGCGCGCTCGGAGCGCCGTAAAAATTGGCCGCCGCACAGGCCAGCGCCTTGCGCGTGTCCTGCACCTTGATGCGCGTGGCCTTGCGGGCGTGAAACCCGTTGCGCTCGCACAGCACCGCCGCCGCACCGCGCTCAATGGCGGCATCGATGAATTCGTGGCCGTCGCGGTTGTGCCCCTTCACGGCGATGAACATCATGCCCGGCGTGACCCGCCGGGAATCGTAGGCGATGCCGCTGATCTCGCGATTCAGCTCGCCTTCGATCCCGCAGGGCTCCATGCCCGAGATGATGTCCTTCAGTTTCATGTCCGATGGAATGGCTTCACGGCCTGCGCGCCGATGCCAGACGTTCGCGCATGGTGGATTCAATCGACGGATTGTCGTCCGTCCTGTCCGGCTTGATGTTGAGATAGCGGGCCACCTGATCGCCAATGTCGCGGAACGCCGGGCCGGCCACGGATCCGCCAAAATGCCCGTTGTGCGGCTCGTCCAGAACCACCGAGATGCAGACCTCGGGATCGTCGGCCGGAAAAAAACCTATGAAGGAGGAGAAGTATTTGCCTGGAACATAGTGGCCGTTCTCGGCCTTCTGGGCCGTCCCCGTTTTGCCCGCCACGGTCCAGTGCTCCAGTGCCGCCACGGGTGCGGTGCCATCCCTGGTCACCACGGTCTTGAGGGCCTGGACCATTTCCTTCGCCGCCTGGGGCGAGGTGACCACCCTGGTGAGTTCCGGCCCATACCGGGCAACCACATTGCCCTCGGCATCCTCCAGGCGGTTGATAATCATCGGGCGCATCAAGCGTCCTCCATTGGCGATGGCGGACATGGCCATGACCATCTGCATGGGGGTGGATGCGATCTCATGCCCCATGGGAATCCGTGAGATGGAAAGCTTGTTCCAGGCATCGACCTTGTGCACGATGCCCGCCACTTCCCCCGGCAGCGGTATCCCGGTTCTTGAGCCAAATCCGAACGCGCGGATGTAATCATGCAGCATCCCCTCGCCCATCTTGATGCCGATCTTGGCCGCGCCGATGTTGGATGACTTGGTGATGATGCCCTCGACACTCAGAACGCCGTAAGCGTGATGGTCGTGGAGGCGCCTGCCTGCAAACACAAAGGCGCCGTTTTCGCAGTGGAACCGGTCACTGAGACTGACCAACCCCTCGTTCAATGCCGCAGAAACCACCACAATTTTGAAGGTGGATCCCGGCTCGGAAATGTCCGTGAGCACGCGATTGCGCCAGTGGGCCGCGGGCGATGC
>CAYQCZ010000577.1:0-2863 GCA_964415955.1 uncultured Verrucomicrobiota bacterium
GATGTCCCGGCCCTCCTGATTCAGTCGCGACACCAGTCCGGCCATCGCCGTATCGCACCCGGTGTTGAACAGCCGCAGCGTCACCCGATGCCCGTCGGATTCGGGACGCGGCGCGGGTTTGCCAAGACTGAGCGCTTGCACCCACATGCGCCGTCGGCCCATGCCCGCAGCCTCGACCAGTCGCAGCCGCACCAGCGCATCTGCCAGCGTCCGATTGCGCGCGACCGGCTCGTGCCGCAGGAAATTCTCCACCGTGATGCCACCGACGAATCCGCCGGGACTGGTCACCACCACCTCACGCGGCGTGTGCCGGATCAGCACCTCGCCGGGATCGGCATAGTCGCGGTGGGTCAGCGCGTTCAGCACGGCCTCGCGCACGGAATCCAACGGGAAAGCCGGGACACGCAGTTTGAAAAGTCCGACCGACAGTTCTTCTTCGGGATTTGCTGGGCCGCTAAACGTCTGCTCGATCCGCTCCAACGCCAGCAACAGGCCGACGCGCCACTGGTCATTGCGCGCCGCCGCCGTGTCGCTCGGCTGATGCACGTAATGCACCTGCGCCTGCGGACAATGCGCCGCGATCACCTCCGCCTGGCCGAACAACAGCAGCCCCGTGTGCGTCACCTGCCCGGCGCGCATCGCGCCCAAGCCTTTCAGAAAATCCGCATCGTTCGCCCGCAGCAAATCCGACTCCGGGTTCTTGCCGCGCAAGATCGCCCGCGCCCGTCCCATCTCCACGGGATCGAGATCGGCCAGCCGCACGCCATGCGTCGGTTGCCCGCTCCAATCCAGCGCGCCGGAAGCGATGCGCCCCCGTTGAAACGACGCGTGATCCAGCGGCATGCAGTTCTTCCCGATGCGCTGTTTGAAAACGCCCTGCGCCGTGCCGTAAGGCGGATTCTCCCCGGCAGGCACCCGCACGAGCAGCAGTCGCCCCGTGCCTTCCGGCACCGCGAGTTCGCTGACCTCTACCGGCAGGTGCGGACGCGTCGCGTCGAAAATGCCACGCCGCCACACATCGAGGTCGTAGCCCTTGGCTCCGTGAATCGCCTTCGCGCGTCCGCGCGTCTTGTCGGCGACGCCGAAGACGATCACGCCACCCTCCGCGTTGGCGAAACACACGGCATACTCCACCGCCACGCGCATGTCCGCCCGCGCATCCGTCCACGGCTTGAACTCCAGATGCGGCGATTCCAAATCATCCGCCACCGCGCCCGACAAACGGTCGAGCGTGGCGAGGATTTCATCGTCGCTGGGCAATTTCATGCGGATGCCTCCATCGTGGCCGATGCCGCCGCCACGCTCAACTCCCCGCTCAGCAGCTTCGGCAGTCCCGCAACTGCGGGATCGCGCAGGGTGGCGAGGGTGAGGAACGGAATGGCCGGTCCCGCACCTGCGGGACGCCGGATGGCCTCGCGCAAGCGCCCCACCAGCACCACCTCTCCATATGACTCCCTCTCCCCGTGGGAGAGGGCCGGGGTGAGGGTGCCTCCGGCATGTTCACCGGGCGCGAGCTGCGGCCTGTGCCCTACCGCATACCCCAGCTCCCCGAACCATTCGAGGGCGGCGTCTTCGACGATGGATTCGTTGAGGCTCATGCAATGGTCCCGCCGGGCGGCTCGGCGTTCAGGTCTTTCTGGCTATCTTCGCGTGCCTGTTTAATCCCCCGGTAATGAACCTTGCCACCAAGCGAGCTCAAAATCGCTGTGCATTCGTGAAAAACAACCTGCGTCGCTGCCGCTTGAATAAACTCTTCGGGTTCATTGGCGGCGAGCCTGAGGCGCACGGCCATAACGCTTCGCAATTCTTCGAATTCGTCTCTATCCGTGGTGCCCATCCAAAGGTAATCCATGAATGTATCGTCCAAGCGTTTCGGATAGGTGCTATCACGCAGCTTAGTAACCGGGATGAAGTTGAGATGTCCCATCGGTTGCTTTATCACGGCGCGGACGTCGCTCGTAATCAGTTCACGCTCGACCAAGAGCCGCATTCCTTTGAAGCCAGACTTCTCAACCGAAATGGCCTCAAGCAAGCCCTCGCTATACAGCATGAGTTCGACCTTTGAGAGTTTTCCCGAATACGTCGTAGCTTTCCGCAAAGTGTCTCCTTCGCCGTGAGAGACGATACACCCTCTCAACCAAATCTTTCGATTGGGACGACCGAATGCAGCGAGGAACATCGCCTTAGCCACGGCAAGCGCGGTCTGAAGGTCGGAGAATGTCAGAGCGACAGCGTCCGATTCGACCAAACCGTGCTCAAGGTGATCCATGTTCGCGTTCTTGAAGGACGCGGCAACTAGAGTCCGAAATCCCTTGAACGCCTTTTCGGCCTCATCGCGACCGCCTTTCAACCATCTTGAACGGACTCCGAGCAGGTCGACAAATAGGATTACACGTTTCGGCTTCAGACTCATTTTGTCTCCTTATGGGTTTCAAAAAGAAAGACGGCCAGCGTTGCGGCGGCACCAACCGCCAGCTTTGCGTGCCGCGCGCCAAGGCCGGTTGCGGTTCCGTGTTTGCCGTGGCCGGTCCCGTAAAGTCCGCGCAGTTCGGCGAGGCTGTTGCCGATGGTTCCAAGGTTGCTGAGGAGTCGCTTGATGACATCCGCGCCGCGAGCAGTGTCGGGAATTCCTTCAGGCACAAGTTTCAGTTCCTTGAGGGTTTCCTTGGTCAACGCCGAGACGTCGGGAGTGCCGGACACCGGTTTGCCGCGCTCGGCGAGGATAGTCTTGCAACAGGTTTCAATCAGTTCCTTCGCGGTGCCGATGGCGAGACTTGGGTCCGATTCCACGGCGGATTCCATCCGTCGAATCTGGTCGGCCATGTGCTTTGCATCGAACATAGCAGCCGTGTCCTTGATGCTC
>CAYQCZ010000578.1:0-868 GCA_964415955.1 uncultured Verrucomicrobiota bacterium
GTCAGCAACAGGACAAGTCACTCCAGCGCCTGGGATTGAACGGCAACTCTCCCATGGAGCAATCCGCCGCCTTTGCCAGCGCGGTGGAGACAGGCGCATTGAACGGCGGTGCCTTCACAGCTTTCATCTGTTGGACGTTCCAGCCGGAGAACGCCGTCCTCAAAGCCCCGACCGTGGGCGCGCATGAATACCTGCGCACACAGGCGCTGAGCCGCATCTACCTCGACAACATTCCCAGCGTGCAAAGCTCGTGGGTCACGCAGGGACTCGATATCGGCCAGATCGCCCTGCAATACGGGGCCAACGACCTCGGCAGCATCATGATTGAGGAAAACGTGGTGAGTGCGGCGGGCACCACCTTCCGCATGGGCGTGGCGGACATGAAACGGTTGATCGAGGAACTCGGCTACGAAGCGCTGCAACGGGACAACTGGTATCGAATTCACCGCAAAAGTGACTTGCGAACTCGGGATCAAGCAATAATACCAAACTAAAGATGTTAGCAACTGAGGCAGTTCCTTGACGGGAAAACTGCCAACCAAATGTAGAGGTTATGAAAGAGTTGCTTCTGCCATTTGGTCTTCGCAATCACAAACTGGTTGAGATTTCAGAAGTAGAGCGTGGGCTTGGTTGTGATTGCCTGTGTCCGGACTGTTATGAACGTCTCGTCGCAAGAAAGACGAAAGCAAAAGACAGCATTTCGCGCACTATTCGGGAAGTGATTGCGGTGCTGGCCACCGAAACTGCTTTGCATTTGGCTGGCAAGCTGGCAATCGAAGCCGCAGGAGGGCTCAGACTACCTTCTGTTGGCATTCAAATATCTACGAATGCTCCATATCGGGATATCAAATACTGGATATATGGCTCT
>CAYQCZ010000578.1:878-2858 GCA_964415955.1 uncultured Verrucomicrobiota bacterium
AACGTGGACCATTTTTCCGGGGTCAGGCCATGTGGTCTCGGGGAACTCGGCTGATCGTAGAAATTAAAGTCACTCACGGTGTGGATGAAACCAAGCTGAGGTGCTGCGTGAAAATGCTGTTTCGTGTTTAGAAATAATTTTAAGGAAAGCATGCTCCCGGGTTGGATGTGCAGATTATTTGGTCTCCTCCAGTCGGAACGTTCCGTTGTTGCCGGTGGCGGAGCGATAGGAACCAATCAGGGATTTCCCGGCCACGTAACCGCTCCATTGATACGTCTCGCCATCGACGGTCGTTGTTCCGGCCAGCGTCAGGCGGCCGCTCCGATTCGCGATTTTGATGGCGGCGTCGTAGCCGAAGGGTTTCCCGAGGCCGGTGCCGGTGAATTTCGCCTGCCAGTTGGCGCTGTCCTTCGCCGTGGCGGTGCAGGTCAGCGGCCCTGAGGTCTTGAATTTCTTGTTGTCCCAGGTGCCGGTCCAGGTCTTGGTGATCGCCTCCGCAGCCGGGACTTCCAGGGGTGACATCAGGCAGCCCAGTCCGATCAAGGCGAGCAGGGTCAGGGTGGCGGGACGACGGCGGATGATGCGGGTGAGGAGTGATTTCATGGTGGAAGTGTGTTGGTTTCGAGCTTTGGTTTCGCGAGGAAGCCGGGCAAGGTTTTGATACTTCATGATGCTGGATGCCTCAAGGGGCCGGGGCGATCACCCGGTAGAATCGCCGGGGTTGGTTGGCGACGGAAGCGTCCGTGATGGTGGTCATTCCGCCGACGCCCGTGAAATCCGCCAGATGAACCCAGTCCACCAGGTTGGAGGACCATTGAACGGCAAAACTCCGGCCTTGCTCGGCCACGACCCGCACAGGGAATCCTTCCGTGTGCATCTGTGCCGCATCCGTGGCGGTCACGGGCTGGAATCGACTGGTGAAAGCCGTAATCACCGCGACCTGGCTGGTGGCGCTTCCGGCGGAGTTCGCGGCGATGACGCGGTATTCCCCGGCCTGTTCCGGCTGGAAGGTATTCAACACCAGGCTGGAACTGGTTGCGGCGGGAAGGTTGACCTCGTTTCGTTGCCACTGCAACGAAGGCGCCGGGCTGCCGCTGGCCGCCACCATGAGGGTCAGGTTCGTCCCGGCGACGACGGCTTGCGATTGCGGATGCAGGGAAATGGACGGGGGCATGGCCGGCGGGTTGACGGTCAGGGTGGCGGCGGCGCTGGTCACGAAACCGGCGCTGTTGGACACCGTCACGGTGTAGTTGCCTGACTGGCTGACCTGCACACGATTCAAGGTCAGCGTGACGCCGGTTGCCCCCGGCACATTGGTTCCGGCGTGTAGCCACTGGTAAGTGAGCGGAGCGGTGCCGCTGGCGGCCACGGTGAACGATACGTCCGTGTCCGCAGTCACGGTCTGGGAAACGGGATCCTGATCGATCGTCGGGGCGGCGACGACCTGGTTTGCGTTTGCCCCGAGGAAGGACAGCAATTCCGCATCACTGACCTGGGCGGGATTGGTGAAGTCGCGTCCGACGAACTCGGCGGGAACGACCGGCCGGCGGTAACGCAGATACTCGAACTCCGCGTGCAGGCCGGGGTTTTGTCCGGGAACGTAGGCGGCGTTGTGCTGCACTTCCTGGCCGAACGGATACACCGCCTGCAATCCTGCCCAGTCGGTATAAACCGTCAGTCCCACCTGAAGTGTCGCGGGGAAGTTGTCCCGATGATAACGCCGGTGGATCAGCCAGTCGCCGCCCTCGTCGCGCCGGAGCATGATCAGGGCATTGCCGAGGCGGGCGACCTGGATTTCGGCCTGGCTGGCCGGGGCGTTTGATATGATGAGCGTCGAGGAGCTGTTGACCGTGGTTTTCACCTCGAACTGGTAGTTGCCCGGATTGTTCGCCGCGCCCATGGAAAGAAACACGTAGTTCTGCCGCCCGGTCTGCCAGCCGGCCGCCCCGGTGCGCAGCCCGCTGTCCGCCCGCACCATGA
>CAYQCZ010000579.1:0-224 GCA_964415955.1 uncultured Verrucomicrobiota bacterium
TGCTCAAATATTCCGAGAAGCCCCGGCTGGACCCGTTCAGTTGTTCAGGGCTTGCAACCATGTCGCTACTCAAGGAGCTGGTGGCAACAGGTTCGATAATCACCAAGTGACTGCCGTCCGAAATTTACAGTTGGCTTTCAGTAGGCCTCTGCCTTGTGCCCGAAGAAGATCTTCGTCAATTCCTCTGTGACTTGCCACCGCACGTGGCTGCCGTCGAGAATGAA
>CAYQCZ010000579.1:234-2838 GCA_964415955.1 uncultured Verrucomicrobiota bacterium
GTTAAACTCGTGGTGTAACTTCCGTCTTTGGCAGCAAGAAGCGGACTGGAATTCACAAACTCAGGTCAGTCACTGAACGCTCGCCCCACGCTGACCTTGTTGCCCGAAACGACCCGCTTGTCCGGCCTTAGCTTCGACGCGCGGGACTTGAGCCAGCAGGAGTTGTTTGTGCTGACCCACGAGAATGCCTGGCACCTGTCATCCTTGGCGCATTCCACAAAGCACTTCGCGAAGGAGCCCTTGAAGTCCCGGTAGTCGCCGCCGGGCATGTCGACGCTTTCCAGAACCTCCATGTTGGACAGATAGAGCTGGGCTTTGATCCGCTGCTTGTAACCGCTGACGGCATCACCATTGTGCAGGCCGATCCGTCCATCGGATTTCAGGAAGCACACCGAATGTCGCCTGTTGAAGGTGAATGCCATGCAATTGCTTTCACCCTCACAACTCGACCGGCAGCTATCGAGACTGGTGTTGTCGATGCGGCTGTAATCGAAACCATAGAGATCGATCCGCTGCAGCATGACCAGCTCGGAACTGGAGCGCTTGGGGGTATCTCCTTCAAGCTGCTCGATTGCGATGCCGAGGGTCGAGGCAATTTCGGCGTCGACCACGAGCATGTCATCAGGTGGCGCCAGGGTGAGAAACAGGATGGCCTTGTCGCTCAGACCGAGAGAATTGTAGTAGGCACCGACCAGAGCATTTCCCGCACCGCTCTCCTGCTTTACACCGCGGTCTTCCCTGTAACTGGCATGAAACCCCAGCAGGGCACTGGAGTGCAGAAACCGCATTTCACCGCCAAGCCAGATCATGGCGCAGGCAGACAGGCACACCGATCCCTCGGCCACGATCGTTGCAAAACCGCGGGCGCGGATCATCTTGCCAATGTTGATGGCCACGAAAGTCTGACCACCCTGGCTGTGAAGATTGACAATGACCTTGTTCCTGCCGGCGGTGGCCTTGGAGAACGCCTCGTCGTCATCGGCCTGGATATCACCCTCGATGGTGATGACCGTAATCCCCTCGACGTCGTTGGTAGTTATGCGCGCTGCATGAGCCGGTGGTGCGACCAGCAGCAACACCGTCAACAGAAACAGAACCACTCTGTTGATCGATTTTCCCTTTGACAAATGTACAGCCCCGTCCGGTTCAGGCCCTGAACTCAACGCCACCTGGGTGCGCGCCACCCGGCATCAAGCGCTTCCCGCTCACTACAGAACCAACGCTCGCCTTTCTCAACCGAAACTTTGGTTCGTGAATACCAGGGGCTCCATGGCGGATGATAGATGCGGCCGTTGCGCGAGATGTTGCCCTTGATCGGGCAACCGTCCGGTGCCTGTTGTGCGGCCACCTGCCACTTCTGTACCCGGTAGTCCCAGGCTGGGGTGGCCTTGCCCTGCCAGATGCCTCGCCTGGCTTTGTGGGCCTGTGCTTCCTGCTCCGCATAGTCGGAGGAATAACGACGGAAGGCCCATGCATGGCCTTCCTGCACCATGAGTGCATTGATGTCCTGGTCACCTGAGCGGCAGACGGCGATTAACCGGTCATAGTCATCCAGTTCGTCCCCCGAGCATGTAACTGTTCGACCTTCCGCCAATTCGGCGAGGCTTTCCATGGCGGTCTTCCCGCAATCCCAGCGCCGCCCGTCCACTCGCTCGCACGTCTGGCCTACCTCCGGGGCATCGATCCCATGCAGCCGGATTGTCTGCTCGTTCACGACCAACGTGTCGCCATCCACGATGATGCCTGACCCTGTGAGGACGCGCTGTGAAAGGCTGACTACCGTCTCTGGCAGGAACAGCAATATAGTGGCGATCAGCAGCCCTGCGTAAATACTCGGCGCCCGGCTCATGATGAGCGTCCGAGTGCAGCAAGAGCCTCTGCCTTGGAGGAAAATGACTGCCCTGCCAGTTCACCCCGGTGGCAGTGGTAGCCACCGCGCTTTCGGTCATGATGACATCCCAGACTGTCCAAACCGCCACCATGAGCCAGCACTGAAGGTGGTGAGAGCAGCAGCAGGACAAACGCAGCGCCCAGCAAAGCGATCAATATGCAGAAGCGAGATGTTGGCATTTGTTCCGTATGCCAACATTTTTGGAATCTCACTTTGATCGAACGCAACGCACTGCGAGGGTGGTTCTCGCACTATTCTCCTTTGCTATCGTGAGAGCAGTTTCAGTCTCACGCATGTCGGAAATGTCGATGTCTGAAAGTCTGATTGTCTGCGCCAGCTGCGGCGGCGTAAACCGGGTACCGGGTGACCGTTCTGCGTTGGGCGCAAAATGTGGCAAGTGCCGGTCGAGCCTTTTTGACGGTCATCCCAGGGACGTCTCCCAAGCCATTTTCGAGAAACAGATCAACCGCAGCACCATTCCGGTTCTGGTCGATGTCTGGGCGCCCTGGTGTGGCCCCTGCAAGATGATGGCGCCTGCCTTCGAAGCTGCCGCCCGCGAACTCGAACCACGGGTCCGCTTGATCAAGCTGAATTCGGATGAGCAGCAAACGGTAGCTGCGCAGCTGGGTATACGAAGCATTCCGACCCTCATCCTGTTTGCAGGCGGACGGGAAATTGCCAGACAACCTGGGGCAATGTCGCAGCAGCAAATT
>CAYQCZ010000580.1:0-535 GCA_964415955.1 uncultured Verrucomicrobiota bacterium
CTGCTGTTGTTCGCCCCTGTGGGTGCCTGGGGACAGACAGTGAAGATTTCGCCACCGTTGACCATTCCCAAGGATGCCATGGAGGAAGGCCTCGCCGTCCTGGCCGCGGCTGTGGATGAAGCCATCACGTCCCGCTGATGCGAGGGCCGCAAGGCGGCGTGGGAAGAATGACTTGGCGCATCCGGGGCTGGCTTTCATGATGAGGCGGTGCAAGGCAATCCACTTGCCCATTACCTGAACAAGCTGCCCAGGCGCACGCGCGTTGTTCTCCAGACGTGTCTGTATGGTCTTGGAGCCGCGCTGGCAGCGGTGTTGTTCCACCTCGCCATCCATGCGTTGTATCATGCGACGTTTGTCCGATTGTCGCACCAATCGCGGCCCGTGTTCCTGATTGGGAGCCTGCTCACCATCATGAGCACGTCGCTGCTCGTCGGATACTTTCTCAACCACTTTTGCAGCGAGGCGCGGGGCAGCGGCATCCCCCAGCTCAAGGTCGCGTTCTGGAAGGATTTCGGCTTCGTGTCATGGCGCGTGG
>CAYQCZ010000580.1:545-2825 GCA_964415955.1 uncultured Verrucomicrobiota bacterium
TGGTCTGGGTGAAATTCGTGGCCGGCGTGCTGAGCATCGGCGGCGGCTGCAGTCTCGGACGGGAAGGCCCCAGCGTGCAGCTGGCAGGCGGGCTGGGATCGCAACTGGCGGGGCTGGCAGGTGAATCCAAGCAGAAACGCCGCAACGGCGCCGCCGCAGGAGCCGCCGCAGGGCTGGCTGCAGCGTTCAACACGCCTCTGGCCGCGATGACGTTTGTGCTGGAGGAGATCGTGGGCGACCTCAACAGCCGTTTTCTCGGGAGCGTCCTGCTGGCATCGGTCATCGGCGCGTTTGTGGTCCACGGCATTCTGGGCAAACAACCGGCGTTTGAACTGGGATCCGTGCAGGATTCCAACTGGGGCGTGTATGTGTTGATCCCCGCAGTGGCGGCTCTAAGCAGTCTTGTTGGCATATGGTTCCAACGCTCAGCATTGAAGCTGCGCGCCCGGCGCAAGGGGTTGCAGCATTTTCCACTCTGGATTCGCCCCGCGATCGGCGGCTTCCTGACCTGGGTGATCGGCTGCGCGGTCTTCCATTACACCGGGCGGCTGGGCGTGTTCAGCCTGGGGTATGAAGACCTGTCTGACGGACTGACCGGAGTGCTGGACTGGCGGGTGGCGGGCGTGCTCATGGTCGCCAAGCTGGCGGCCACGGTGTTGTGTTACGGGCTGGGCGGGTGCGGGGGCATTTTCTCCCCGACGTTGTTCTTCGGCGGCACCTGCGGCCTGTTTCTGTCCGGCCTGGCGGGTTTGTGGATGCCGCTCAACACGGCGGATCACATTGTGCTGGGCGTGGTGGGCATGAGCTGCTGCCTGGGCGCGGTGGTGCGCGCGCCGGTCACCAGCGTGCTGATCGTGTTCGAGATGACCCACGAATTTGAGCTGGTGCCCGCGCTCATGCTGGGAACATTGGTCAGCCAGGCCATCAGCCGCAGACTTTCCAGGCACAACTTCTACGAGGCGCTGCTGGAGCAGGACGGCCATGATCTGGACCACCTCATTCCGCCGCGCGACCTGGCGAGCTGGCAGCAGCTCCCCATCTCGACCATCGCCAACTTCAACCCGGTCGTCCTGCAATCCACGTCCCATCAGGAATTGCGCCGTGTGCTCGAAGCAACGCCATACATTTACTTCCCCGTGGTGGAGAAGGGCAAAATCGCAGGCATCCTGAGCCGGGCCAAGGCCGAAGCCTCCATGGCTTCAAACCAGCCGCCCGTGCTTCAAAAGGCGGCCACATGCCAGCCGTCCGAATCCATCCGCAAACTGCAGCTCGTGCTCATCGAGTCGCCCACGGGCGTGGCGGTGGTCACCGACAAGGAGGGCGGCCGTGTGATCGGCATTGTCACACTGCACGACCTGCTCCGGGCCGAGGTGGCCATGGCCGAGGGGGACGGGGCATGATCCGCAGGCCGCTTGAATCTGGCGGCAACCGTTGGTAACTTGTCCACACATGATCGTGGACTTCACCAAAATGAACGGGGCGGGGAATGATTTCATCCTCATGGACAATCGCGACCGCACCATCCACCTGTCCCCGGATCAGGTGGCCAGGCTGTGTCATCGCCAGCGCGGCATCGGTGCGGACGGCATCATGCTTCTGGTGCCCTGCGACTCGGAAAGGGCTGACTGGGCCTGGCAGTTCTTCAACAGTGATGGGAGCACCGCTGAAATGTGCGGCAACGGCGCCCGATGTTTCGCCCGGTTTGCGCAGCGCCTGCTGGACATCGAGATCGGGTTCACCTTTGAAACAGGCGCGGGCGTCATCACCGCTGCTTTCGATGGCGACCAGGTCACGGTAAACCTCACCAATCCATCCCAGGAAAAACTGGGCGAGGAAGTCGCCACCTCCAAGGGCGAATTGATCGTGCACTCCATCAACACCGGCGTCCCCCATGCCGTCGTGTTCGTGCCGGATGCCGACCAGGCCATGGTGCAGGACATCGGCCGTGAACTGCGCTTTCACCATCATTACCAGCCCAAGGGCACGAACGTGAATTTCGTCCAGGTCGCCGGCCCCAACCACATCCGTGTCCGCACCTACGAACGTGGTGTGGAAGGCGAAACGCTCGCCTGCGGCACCGGCGTCACCGCTTCGGCGCTGGTGGCGGCCAAGGTGGAAGGTTTTACATCTCCCATCAAGGTCAACGTCCAGGGAGGCGACACGCTCAAGGTGAGCTTCGACGAGGCACTGGGGCATTTTTCCAAGGTGATGCTGACCGGCCCGGCCGACTTTGTGTTCGATGGAAAGATCGAAGTCTGAACCGGCGCACTTCGGGAACTG
>CAYQCZ010000581.1:0-2825 GCA_964415955.1 uncultured Verrucomicrobiota bacterium
ACCGATCATCATCCAATACGAGTATCCGAGTTTTCTTGGGCATGCATCTTTGCAAAGCATGGAGCCTGCCAGACGCACCATCCCCTGCAATCAATGCCACGGCATTTGAAATTCAATGCAGTCTTGGCACAGGTCAGATTGGCAGTTACAACCAGTGCATGCTCCACCGTGTGACACTGGCCGACTGCTCTGCGAGGATTGGCGACTACCTGGAGTCCCGTCTTTCACATGGCCAGATCGTGGAGTGGTCGCGCGAGGCGATGCTCGCCCAGGAGATGCCGTGCCATGAACAGGCAGCCATCGTGGACCTCCTTCAGGACATCAGCCTGAGCACTCCGCAAAGTCTCGCCAGCGCGGCAAAAAACTATCGCCGGCTCGCCTCGCCTCTCGTGCTGCCAGACCGCCATGCCACATGAACCTCCCGGGCCAACCAATACCATGAACATCAAGACCATCCTCATCGCCGCGTTGCTGGCGACAGCCTGCCTGACACCCGCGCCCGCCGCCGCCGCCAAACCGAACTTCATCTACATCCTGTGCGACGACCTGGGTTACGGCGATGTCTCGTGCCTGAATCCCAACGGCAAGATCAGGACGCCGAACATGGACCGCATTGCCCGTGAGGGAATGCATTTCACCGATGCCCACAGTGGCTCTTCCGTTTGCACGCCCACACGTTACGGAGTGCTGACAGGCCGCTACGCATGGCGTTCGAAGCTCAAGAGCGGCGTGCTGGGCGGACTAAGCCCCCGGTTGATCGAGCCCGATCGTCTGACCGTGGCATCGCTGCTCCAAAAACAGGGCTACCACACGGCCTGCATCGGCAAATGGCACCTGGGAATGGACTGGCAGAAGAAGAACTCGGGCGATGTCAACGAACTCAACATCGAATCCCGCGAACAGGTGTGGAACGTGGACTACGCCGCACCGATCAGGAATGGCGTGAACAGCGTGGGCTTTGACTACTACTACGGCATCAGCGCGTCGCTGGACATGGTGCCCTACACCTACATTGAAAACGACCGGGTGACGGTGCTGCCAACCGAGGACCGCGACTTCCCGCTTTTCCTCGGCCGTGAACAGGGCCGCTGCCGGAAAGGCCCCGCCGCACCCGGGTTTGAAGTGGAGAATGTTCTGCCCGACTTGACCCGCAAGGCCGTGGAATACATCGCCAGCCGTGCCGCGGATGCCAGAGCCGGAAAGCCGTTCTTCCTCTATCTGCCACTGGCCTCGCCACACACACCGGTCGTGCCGTCGAAGCACTGGCAGGGCCGCAGCGGGCTCACCTATTACGCGGACTTCGTCATGGAAACGGACTGGGGCATCGGCCAAGTGCTCAAGGCCCTGGATGACCACGGCCTGACGAAGGACACGCTCGTGATCATGACCAGTGACAACGGCTGCTCGCCCCAGGCGGACTTCCCGGCCCTCGAAGCGTTGGGCCACGATCCCAGCCACGTCTTCCGCGGCCACAAGGCGGATATTTACGAGGGCGGCCACAGGGTGCCTTTCCTCGTGCGATGGCCGGCGCAAGTCAAGGCCGGCACCAGAAGCGACCAGACCGTCTGCCTGACGGATTTCACCCGCACTGCGGCGGACATCCTGAACGTGAAACTGCCAGACAATGCAGCCGAAGACAGCGTGAGCATCCTCCCGGCATTGCTGGGCAAGGACAAGAAACCCTTGCGTGAAGCCACGGTGCACCACTCGATCAATGGCTCCTTCTCGATCCGGCAGGGCCGCTGGAAATTGGAGTTCTGCCCGGGCTCTGGCGGCTGGAGCGCCCCCCGTCCGGGACAGCAGGACACCAGCACCATGCCATTGATCCAGCTCTACGACCTCGATAACGACATCGCCGAGGAACACAACCTCCATGACAAGCATCCCGAGGTGGTGTCCCAACTGACCAGACTGATGGAAAAATACGCCCGTGATGGCCGCAGCACGCCCGGAAAACCACAGCAAAACAATGGTGATGTGGATATTTGGAAGGCAGGCGAATCCGCCCACAAACCGCTGCCCGCCAGGAAGGGTGCCAAAACCAAGAAGTGATACAACCACCATGAAACCCAAATCCCCCATCACTCCGGGGCGGACTTCACACAAGCTTCGCCCGGGCCAATCCTTCCCACATCTGGCGGCCGTGATCTGCCTCATGTCCGTCGTCGCTGCCATGGCAGCCTCCTCTGCGCCCCCCAACATCGTCTTCGTGCTGGTGGATGACATGGGCTATGCAGACCTCGGCTGCTATGGAGCCAGGGACATCAAAACACCCAACATCGACCGTTTGGCCCGCGAGGGAGTGAGATTCACATACTTCTACGCCAACGCACCGGTCTGCACCCCCACCCGTTGCGGCTTCATTACGGGCCGATGGCAGCAGCGCACCGGACTGGAATGGGCTTTCGGTTACACAGCCACCGTTCAGAAACGCGTCAATGATCAATGGGTGCCGGAACCTGACATGCACGCGCCGGGATTGTCCACGAACCACATGACCCTCCCCAAGCTTTTGAAGCAGGCCGGATACACCACCGGAGCCTTCGGCAAATGGCATCTAGGATACCCGGATCAATACAACCCCCTGCACCATGGCTTCGATGAGTATTTCGGCGAACTGCTCGGCCATGCGGACTATTACCGGCACAGCTATTACGACGGCACCTACGCCCTCCGCGACGGGCTGGAAAAACCGAAGGTGGAGGGGTATTTCACCGACCTTGTCAACCAACGCGCCGCCGCCTTCGTCCGCAAACATGCGGACAAGCCCTTCTTCCTTTACGTTCCACACCTCGCCGTCCATGCCCCATTCCAGCCACCGGACC